>NZ_JAHRYQ010000001.1:1800000-2025998 GCF_020622065.1 Geothrix sp.
GGCCCCGGGGCCATCGAGGCCGCCCGGATCGCCCGTCAGGTTCCCGGCGTGCCCATCCAGGTGGCCTGGAACCGTGAGGAGGATCTCTTCCTGGATGGCTACCGGCCGGCCGCCGTGGTGAAGCTCCGCTCCGGCCTGGATGCGGGGCGCGGCGCCATCACCTTCTGGGACAGCAGCGTGGCCGGCGTCTCCCAGGGTGAGGCCGAGCTCGCCTACGAGATGCAGTCGAACCGGTACCAGGCCCCGGCGGTCCCCAACCTCCATCCCCTCAAGGTCGGCGCCTGGCGCGCCCCCAACGCCCACACCAACGCGTTCGCCCGGGAAAGCCAGCTGGATGCCCTGGCGGCCAAGGCCGGCCTGGATCCCGTGACCCTTCGTCGCCGCCTCATCACCGAGGCCCGCCTCCTGCGCCTCCTGGACTTGGCGGTGGAGACCTTCGGCTGGGAGCCCGCCCCCGGGCCCACGGGCCGGGGCATCGGACTGGCCTGCGGGGCCTGGCGCCAGGGCCTCGTGGTGGCCGTGGCCCAGGTGGCCGTGGACAAGACCACGGGCAAGGTCACGACGAAGCGCTTCCTCGAGGCCGTGGATGTGGGCCTGGTGGTGAACCCCGACGGGGCCCGCCAGCAGGTGGAGGGCGCCATCACCATGTGCATCGGACAGGCCCTCAGCGAGGAGATCCACTTCAAGGGTGGCCGCATCCTCGACAAGAACTTCGACACCTACCTGCTGCCCCGCTTCTCCGCCATCCCCCGCATCCAGGTGGTGTTCGCGGACAACGCCACCTCCGTCACCCAGGGCATCGGCGAGCCCCCCGTCGTGCCCGTGGCCGCCGCCCTGGCCAACGCCGTGTTCGACGCCACCGGTGCGCGGGTCACCCATGTGCCGTTCACGCCCGAACGGGTCCTCGAGGCCCTGAAGCTCGTCCCTGCGAGCTGACACGATCCGGTGATTTCAGCGCCCGTTCCAGTCCCATTCCGGCCCACCCGGCAGACCCAGGTGCTCGCTGACTCTGCTTCCCAAATCAACGGTCCCGTTTTCAGGGAGGACATCAGAGCTGCACCCGCGAAAGGCCAGCAAAGGCGAGGGGAAGCGTCTCCCCGGTGTCCCATTCCTTGCTTTGCACCTCGATTGCACCCGCCACGCTTTGAACGATCCACTTCGAGGCGAAGGGGCGGATGGCTTGAAAGATAGGTGGACGCAAGAAACCCCCGTCAGCACAAGGCTTCAGGGGGTTTGCAGGTCTAGCGAGTGGTGGTCCCGGAGCGACTCGAACGCCCGACCCTCAGATTCGTAGTCTGATGCTCTATCCAGCTGAGCTACGGGACCGCATTGAAAGAACCCTTTATATCACAGGGTTTACCCGACGCAACCACCCCACACCATGAGCCCCGACTCCACGAGTTGCACCTCTATTGCACCTGGAGCCTCCAGCCGGTCAGTCGAAGTCCTCCCCTTCCCTCCCCATCCCCGGAGGGAAACATGGCTGGCTTCAAGAACGGGCTCCAGAAGGTCGGAGACGTTTACCACTATTGCTTCAGGATCAATCGGAAGCAGTTCAAGGGCAGCACACGCGCCCATGACCACCAGACGGCAAAGAAGATCCTGGAGAGCAAACGCCAGGAAGCTCTCCTGGGTAAGCCGTCCGTCCAAAAGGAAGCCCCCGCCTTCGCCGCCCTCGTTGAGGACTGGCTTTCGACTCATGCCCGAACCACCTCGACTGGTCACCTTCGAGGTGTAGAACACATCTCCCGAATCTGGTTGACGCCGCACATTGGCACCTACCGCATCGACCAAGTGACTCGCGGGATGATCCTCGAAACCCGATCCCGAATGCTGGAGGCGGGGAGATCCATGGCGACTGCGAACCACCTGCTCAGGGTGGTGAAACTGTTGTGGAATCATGCAGTCGCCGCAGAATTCATTGAGTCGGTCCCCTTCAAGGTCAAACCGCTCCGGGTTCAGAAGAAGCCCCGACCGACAGTCCCTGCGTCGCGCGTCCCAGAGTTCCTTGCTGCCGTTGACGCCAAGAGTCATGCGCCTCAGATCGCCGTGATGCTCAAGGTCATGCTCGGGCTGCTGCTCATATCGAACGATGGATCGGTGAACCTCTTGCGGGAAGGAATGCTGCTCAGTTGCTCGAATCCTATGAGGTCCGCCTTAAGCAAGTGGCAGGTTACTCCTGGCAGCACGGTGTGAGCACAAGCCCTATCCCGGGTGCTGAGTACGTCTGGGTAGAAGGTGAATATCATCTGATCTTCGCCTCACACTGCTCGACCGAAGTTGCATCAAAAATATGGAAGGGCGTATGCCGTCGTGCGCGGCGAGATCAAGGTCCATCGCTATTTGACGGGCTCGACACCTAACCGATGAGAGTAGGGCGTTGACGTTGCCGAGGGGTTCAGACTGTTTGCCCTAAGGTTGCAACGGACTTCTGATTAGGCAAAAAGGGCGTCAAATCACCGGGTTTTAGGGCAGCGGTGCTCGGGGTCTGACCCTGTTGATTTTGGACCTCAATTTGTCAGGCGATCTGCGGAAAGAGATATCAAATCGTCGGCGCTAGAGGGCGGAGAGAAACTCTAATTTAAATATATTGTTATCATCACTTGCGCGATCAATAGATGCTGCGAACTTTACTCCTGGGGACATTCGTTGCCCAACCCATGGAGACCCAATGGACCGCCGGACCCGATACGCCGAACTCGTTGCCCACAGAAAATCGCATCGCTTCCCCGATCTGCTGCTGAATCCTGCCGAGATCCGTGGCGGAGTATTCGACTCCCCACACCTCGGTCCGTGGACCTGCTGGCAGGGTGACATCAACGCTCAAGTAGTCATCGTCGGTCAGGATTGGGGAGACCTGCCTTACTTCCTCAGGAATGAGGGGCGTGATGATGAACGCGAGCAAACCTGCACGAACCTGAGATCCATGGCGCTTGCTGCCGGGTGGGATTTAGGCAGTCCTCGCAATCCCAAATCCCAACCCCTCTTCTTCACCAATGCCGTCCTCGGGATTCGAGCGGAGAAGGGCAAATCAGGCACCCCGCCCGCTGAATGGGTCGAAGACAGTCTTCCCTATCTAGCGGGGGTCCTTGGCATCGTCCAACCCCGTGCGGTGGTGTCGCTGGGGACAGCGGCATATCGTGCGACGAGATTGGCGCTTTACGGGCGAGGGCGGGATGCCCAGATCCCAATTGGTGCTCCTCTCGGTCAGGTCCACCAACTCGGTCCGATCCAACGCCCAGGGAAGCCTGTCTGGTTCCCCTTCTACCATTGCGGTCCCCTCGGACTGGTCAATCGGTCCCGAGAGTTGCAACTGGGAGATTGGCAGAGACTAGGCGCGTGGATATCTCAGAATGGATGATGGAAGTTACAACAGTCAGGAGACATCCATGGAGTATTGGGTCCTCAACACCGACGAGGCGGAACTAGAGGGGCAAGGTGCAGATCGGAAAATGATCTCCAGATCATGCGTCGCCGCATGGGGCGAGAGATTCGGAGCAGAGGCAAAGCTAAGTCGTCCAGAAGAGGGGGACAAAGTATTCCTGTACAAGAAGGGGGTCGGGATCATCGCGAAGGCAACCTTCGACCACAGCGGACCCTACCCCTCCAATGACATCTTCGGTATGCAACACAAGGGCGAGTTCAGTCGAAAGATTACCGACCTAAAGACAAGTCCGGTTCGCCCCCTGTCCTGTGCGGCGATCGAGTCAGAAACCGGCAGCAGCTTCCGTCCCTTACAGACCATATTCCGCATTAAGAATCCAGTGATCGCCCAGTTCCTCGATGACAGTTTCGAGGTGGCGAAGCAGAGGTAGGTCCGGGGTCGGTTAGTAGGTGGACCACCCCTGCTAGTTTCGTCTCGGTCCTGGAGCAAGTCTCAAAAACCCCTCCCGGGGGGTGGGAGGCACGAGAGGAAGGGTTGGAAGCCTAACCGCCAACCCATTTGCACTCCCCGGCTACCGTCATCCAGCGCAAACCTAGCAACCATGCGGATTTAGAGCGATTTTCACTTGCACCTCTATTGCACCTGACCTACATTGAACCTACAACTTCGAGGCGAAGTGGTGGATCTTCGACAAACCGGCTGAACATGGAAAAGCCCCGTCAGCACTAGGCTTCAGGGGCTTTGTATTTCGTTGAGTGGTGGTCCCGGAGCGACTCGAACGCCCGACCCTCAGATTCGTAGTCTGATGCTCTATCCAGCTGAGCTACGGGACCGCACTGAAGAAATGATTCTACCGGATCTCCGCCGGCTGTCCATCCCAAAGCCTCAGAGGCTCGGTCCTGGAGGCTTCGCAGCTGATCCCGGTGAGGTCCGTGGCCAGCTGATCCATGAGGGCCCGGGCCGTGGTGAGCTTGCCGCCCAGCACGAGGGTGAGGTTCTGGAAGCGGGCATGCCGCTCCAGCACGGCCTCGCGGCTCAGGTGGGTGGTGGCTCCGCCCGCGGCCACCAGGGGCCGGACGCCCAGCTCCTCGGCGCGCACCGGCAGGCCCCGCCAGGGAATGGCCGGCAGGCAGGCTTCCAGGGCCTCGAACAGCTCGGCCCGCTCGGTCTCGACGATGGGCACCCATCCGTCGTCCACCTCCCGCTCCGTGGTGCCCACCTGGAGCCTCCCGTCCCGGGGAATCACGAAGAGGATGCGGCCCTTGGGCCGGCGGATGGCCCAGGGCCGCTCGCAGCCGGGGACCGCGTCGAACCAGAGGTGGATGCCGGATGACAGGCGCAGCCGCTTGCGGCTTTCCCCGAACCACTGGGCCATGGCACCGTCCGTCCAAGGCCCGAGCGCGAAGACCCAGCGGCGCGCGGTGAGCCGACGGGCCATCCCGTCCCTCCGGTCCCGCAAGCGCAGGGACTTCAGGCTGGTGCCGGCGTCCTCGAAGCCTTCCGGTTCGTGGAAGTCGAGGCGGAGCGCCGCGCTGGAGGCGGCGAGGTCCCGCGTCAACTCGCGATCCCAGGTCATGAGGTCGGCGTAGGCCGTGGCGCCGCCGAAGGGCCCCCGGGCGCTGCGGGGATCCGCCTCGAAGGCCGCCCGCGGCACATGGCCCAGGTGGAGAGCCGGCGGCCAACCTGGGCGCTCCGAACCCCAATGGTCGTAGAGCCCGATGCCGATCCGGTGGGCCAGGCCCTCCAGCCCGAACCGATGGGGCATCCAGAAGGCCTCCCAGCGACAGCGGTGGGGCGCGATGTGCGCCCAGGTGGCGCGTTCGGCAAGGCCCTCCCGCATCTGGCGGATGTCGCCCGTGAGCATGTAGCGGATGCCGCCGTGCAGCAGCTGGCTGGACCACTGGCTGGTGCCGCCACCCACCTCGCCCTTGTCCACCAGCGCGCAGGATACACCCCGCAGCGTCAGCTCCCTGGCCAGCGCCGCGCCGTGGATGCCGGCGCCGAGAATGGCCACTTCCACTTCGAGCGCGGGGGGCAGGCCGCAGGTGCCTTGGGGTGGCGCGGGCCAGGGGCTGTCGGTCATGGGTACCTCAGAAGCAGTGTGCCGCGTCCCTGTGATTCAATGAAGCCACCATGAACCTGACGCGCCTCCGTTCTGTCCTGAACCTCACCGTCCTGGTGGCTGCTCTCGGCTACTTCGTCGACATGTTCGACCTGCTGCTCTTTCCCATCGTGCGCCAGCCGAGCCTGACCGCCCTGGGCGTACCGCCCGGCCTGCAGATTGAGGTCGGCGCCAGCCTGCTGAACTGGCAGATGGCGGGCATGCTGCTCGGCGGCATCTTCTGGGGCGTGCTGGGCGACAAGAAGGGGCGGCTCTCCACCCTCTTCGGGAGCATCGCCCTCTATTCCGTGGCGAACCTCGGCAACGCCTTCGTCCAGTCGGTGCCGGCCTATGCCATGTGGCGCTTCCTGGCGGGGCTGGGACTGGCAGGGGAACTGGGTGCCGCCGTCACCATGGTCTCCGAGATCCTTCCCAAGGACCTTCGCGGCTACGGCACGGCCATCGTGGCGGCCGTGGGGATCTTCGGCGCCGTGACGGCCAAGCTGGTGGGGGACTTCTTCCCCTGGCGCGTCACCTACGCCGTGGGCGGCGGCCTCGGCGTGGCCCTGCTCTTCCTGCGCGTGGGCATCCGCGAGAGCTTCATGTTCGCGAAGACGCACGAGGCCACGGTGGCCCGCGGCGACTTCCTCAGCCTCTTCACGGACTGGGGCCGCCTGGGGCGCTATGTCCGCTGCATCCTCATCGGCCTGCCCACCTGGTTCGTGGTGGGCATCCTCATCACCTTCTCCCCCGAGTTCGCCCCGGTGTTGAAGGTGACGGGCCCCGTGAGCGCGGGGACCGCGGTCGCCTTCTGCTACACAGGCATCACCCTCGGCAGCGTGCTGAGCGGCTTCCTGAGCCAGGCCTGCCACACCCGCAAGAAGGTGGTCGGCTGGTTCGTGGCCGCGGCCCTGGCGGGCGTCGGCGTCTACCTCACCGCCCGGGGCCTGACGCCGGGGCTCTTCTACCTGCTGGCGGGCTATCTGGGGCTGGCCACCGGCTACTGGGCGGTCTTCGTGACGGTGGCCGCCGAGCAGTTCGGCACCAACCTCCGGGCCACGGTCGCCACCACCGTGCCGAATTTTGTGCGTGGCGCTGTCCCCCTCATCACCGGCGGTTTCCTGGCCTTCCGGAGCTCTCTGGGCTTGGTGGGGTCCGCCTGGGCCGTGGGCCTCATCTGCTTCGCCCTGGCCTTCGGGGCCCTGTGGGGCCTGCCGGAAACCCACGGCCGGGACCTGGACTTCGTGGAATAGCCAAGCGGGTCTAGTAGACGGCGTCCGCCCCGCCATCGATCGGGATCACGGTCCCGGTGGTCCACCCGCTCTCGCCGCCCAGCAGGTACGCGGCCAAGGCCGCCACCTCCGTTTCCGTGCCCAGGCGCTTCAGGGGATTCACGGTGGACAGCTCCGCGAGGTAGCCCGCGGGATCGGCGCTCGCGGCCAGGCGGGCCTCCACCATCGCCGTGCGGATGGGGCCCGGCGCGAGGGCGTTGCAGCGGATGCCCCTGGGCGCCCACTCCAGGGCCAGCACCTTCGCCAGCATGTGGACGCCGGCCTTGGCCACGCTGTAGGCGGCGCTGTCGGGGATGGCCCGCAGGCCGATGTTGGACCCCACCAGCACCACGCTGGCGCCATCCTTCAGCCTCGAGCCCAGATGGTGGGCCATGAGCCAGGGGCCGCGCAGGTTGGCGGCGATCATGGCGTCGAAATCCGAGATCGAGGTGGATTCCACCGAGCCCGTCAGGAGATGGCCCGCGTTCAGGAACAATCCATCGAAGGTTGGGCAGTCCCTGGCGAAGGCCGCCACCGCCGCCTCGTCCGAATGGTCGAAGGCCGCGTGGAGCGCGTCCGGCAGGGTCTCCTGAAGGGCCTCAAGGCGGCGCCCCACCAGCACCAGGTCCGCCCCACGATCCTTGAACAGCCGGGCCGCCACCCGCCCGATGCCGCTCCCGGCACCCGTGACAAGGAGGCGCCTGCCCTGGAGGGCGCTCAAGGCTGCTCCGGGGCCCGTCCGATGGTGCGGGGAGCCCGGGCCGGCACCACCACACCACCGCTCACGGCCCAGGTCAGCGCCTGATCGGCGCTCAGATCCACCGGACGGACCTTCGTGGTCTCGATCATCACGACATAGCCCGAGGTCGGATTCGGGGCCGTGGGCACATAGACCGCCACCATGGATTCCCCGCCGGCCACGGCCCAGGAGCAGTCCCGATGGGCCACGAAGCCCAGCGTGAACGAGCCCGGGTGCGGCCACTCGACGAGGACCACCTCCTTGAAGCTGCCGCCCTGCCCCGACTGGATGGCCCCCATGAGCTGCCGTGTGGCCCCGTAGATGGTCTTGACCACGGGAACATGCATCATCAGCTCGTCCAGCCAGTCCAGCAGCTGGCGCCCCACGAAGTTGCCCACCAGGGCTCCCACCAGCAGGAGCAGCAGGCCCGTGGCGAGGGCCGAAAACAGCGCCAGCCCCCAGGTCGGGGGATCGGGAAGCTGGATCGCGTGGGCCAGCCAGGTCAGCGGCCCCCGGAAGATGCCCACCAGCGCGTTGAAGATGCCCTTGAGGATCCAGACGGTCACCACCAGGGGGAGCAGCGTAAACAGGCCGGCGACGAGGTATTTGCGGATCATTCAGAGTCCTTGTGCCCGGTGAGGCGGCCGTCTTCGGCCATGATGCGGGGTCCCACCACTTTCCAGAATCCGTGGAAGTACGACATCGCGCTCCAGATGGCCAGGATCACGGCGCCCCAGAGCAGCAGCACGCCCATGCCCCAGAAGAAGCTGTAGGGCCGGTTGAGCTGGATGAACAGGTGGAAGATGTCCTTGTGGGTCCACTCGTAAAGCCAGTAGTCGAGGCGCGGACCGAGGATGAGGCAGGAGATGGCCGCCACCTGGAAACCCATCTTCCATTTCCCGATGGTGCCCGCGGGGATGGTCATGCCCTCCTCGCTGGCAATGCCGCGCAGCCCGGTCACGGCGAACTCCCGGGCCAGGATGATGAAGGTCATCCACGCTGGAGCCAGATTCAGCTCCACCAGGGAGATCAGGGCGCCGGACACCAGCAGCTTGTCCGCCAGGGGATCGAGCAGCTTCCCCAGCGTGGTCACCTGTTTCCAGCGCCGGGCGAAGTAGCCGTCCAGGGCATCGGTGATGGAGGCGGCCCAGAAGACCAGTACGCCGATGACCTCGTGGTTGGTCACCTTGGTCATGAGGACCACGACCAGGACCGGGACCATGAGGATCCGCGCAAGCGACAGGAGGTTGGGCAGGTTCATGGCGGACGGTCAGCTCCGCTTCCAGCCTACCGCGATTACAGGACCGTGACCCCGCCGCGCGCCAGCAGCTTCTGCCAGACCGCATCCGCCATGAGCTCGAACCTATCGGCTCCGGTTCCATCCCCGATCCCTGTCCCCGCCCCCGCCCCCGCCCCCGCATGGGCGAGGCTCGCCGCGGAGACTCGCACGGGGATGCCCCGGGCCTGGAGTGTCTCGAAAGCTGCCACTGCCAGGGGATCCTCGAGCAGTTCCACGGCCTGGTGGGCGAGCCCAACCCAGGGCGTGCCCGAATCCAGGTGCGATAGGGTCTCCAGGAGCAGGCGCCGGCCCAGGGCCCGGTCCCCCGGCGCGAAGGCACTGCGGAGCAGGAGCACGGGCGGGAGGGCGGGCGGGGCCGGTGGCGGGGGGGCGCTGGCGGGAAGGGGAGACGGAACCGCCCCCGCGGCCACCAGCAGCTCCCACTGGGGGCCCTGCTGCACCAGCCGGGCCACGCGGCCCTGCTTCTCGAGAAAGCCGGCCACATTGATGCGCAGCATCTCGTCCTCGCCGAGAATGCGCAGAGGCACCCCGGGCTGTTCGGCCAGAAGCGAGCGCAATTCCAGCAGGGCCTGGAAGACCGTGACATCGAGCAGTTCGAGGGTGAGGATATCCATGGGAGGTGGCCTTCGCGTGCCAGTTGAACACCCGGATCCACTGGCGTTCAAGGCCTGGCTTCGCTCCGAGGCCCTTTCCGCGGGTTTCGCCCGGGTGGGCTTCGCCGACAGCGGGCCCTTCGAGGCCGAGGGGGCGCACCTGGAGACCTGGTTCGCCCAGGGCCGGGGGGCCCTGCTGCCCTACTTGGATCCCACCATGCTCTTGGATCCCCGGGCCTTATGGCCCCAAGCCCGCTCGGCCCTGGTGGGCTTCTTCCCCTACGCGCAGCCCGGGGCCATCCCGGGCGCGGCCCCGGACAGCCTGAAATTGAGCCGCTACCTGTGGGGACCCGACTACCACATGATCCTGAAGCCTCGGCTGGCCCGGCTGCTGGAGGCCGCCCAGACCCGATGGCCGGACCTGGAGGGCCGCGTCTGTGTGGATACGGCGCCGCTGCTGGAGCGTCAGCTGGCGGCCCGAGCGGGCTTGGGCTGGCAGGGCAAGCACACCCTTCTCATCGCCGGCAAGGACGGCTCCTGGGGCTTCCTGGGCGTACTGCTGCTGTCCGTGGACCTGCCGCCGGATGCGCCCTTCCTGACCGAACAATGTGGGTCGTGCACGGCCTGTCTGGAGGCCTGCCCTTCCGGAGCCCTGGAGCCCTTCCGGCTGGATCCGGCCCGCTGCCTCACCACCTACACCATTGAAACCGAGGCCGAGCCCCCTCCTGACATCGCCACGGCCCTGGCCAGCAGCCGCTGGGCAGCGGGCTGCGACGCCTGCCAGGAGGTCTGCCCCTGGAACCGGGCGCCGGTCTGGGGCGATCCGGCCCTCTGGGGCGGCCCCAGCCCCCTCCACACCCGGGCTTCGGCGGACCTGCCCCGAGGCGCGGCCCAGTGGCGAAAGCTCACCCGGCGGACGGCCCTCCGGCGCGTCCGGGACCGCCATTGGCGGGCCACGCTGATCCGAATCCTCGGGGCCTGATATTTTCATTGGAAATGTTGGGTTTTTCCCATATAAACGAACTTCCGGCCAAAGGTGGCCGCCCCGGTTTGAGGAGGCCCCTCGGATGCCCATGAAGCACTGGACGGTCCAGGACGCCGTGACTTTGTACGGCGTGAAGGAATGGGGGAGCGGCTACTTCGGCGTCAATGCCAAGGGCCATCTGGAAATCACCCCCACCAAGGACGAGTCCCTCAGTTGCGACGTCTACGAGATCGTCCAGCATCTGAAGAAGAAGGGCATCCGCACTCCCGTGAACCTGCGCTTCCCGCAGGTGCTGGCCCACCGCGTCGTCGAGGTCAACGAGGCCTTCCGCCACGCCATCATCGAGTTCGGCTACGAGGGCGGCTACCAGGGCGTCTACCCCGTGAAGACCAACCAGACGAAGGAAGTGGTCGAGGAGATCATCCGGGCCGGGAACAAATATCACTACGGGCTGGAAGCCGGCTCCAAGCCCGAGCTCATGATCGCCCTCAGCCTGGACCTGCATCCCGAGGCCCTGGTCCTCTGCAACGGCTACAAGGACGAATCCTTCATCCGCATGGCCCTGCTGGCCCGCAAGGCCGGCCGCAAGGTGGTCATCACCGTCGAGAAGATGACGGAACTGCCGCTGATCCTGAAGGTGGCGAAGGAATTGAAAGTGGAGCCCCTCATCGGGCTGCGCGCCAAGCTCAACGCCCAGGGCAGTGGCAAGTGGGAGACCAGCGCCGGGGATCATGCGAAATTCGGCCTCACCACCCGCGAGATCCTCGACGCCATCGAAGTCCTGGAGAAGCGCGACCTGCTGGACAGCATCATCGAGCTGCACTTCCACATCGGCAGCCAGATCACGGACATCCGGAAGATCAAGTCGGCCATGAAGGAGGCCACCCGCATCTACGCCAAGCTCCGCAAGATGGGCGTGCCCATCCGCTACCTCAATGTCGGCGGCGGCCTCGGCGTGGACTACGATGGCAGCAAGACCACCTTCAGCAGCTCCATGAACTACACCATCGCCGAGTACGCAGCCGATGTGGTCTACACCACCAAGGACATCTGCACCCAGGAGCAGGTGCCCATGCCGGACCTGCTCAGCGAGTCGGGCCGCGCCATCGTGGCCTACCACGAGGTGGTGGTGGTGGACATCATCGGCCTCATCGACACCACGCACACCAAGTACTCGGTGACCCTCACCGGGAACGAGCCCCAGATCCTCAAGGAGCTGGCCTACACCCGGGACAACATCTCCGTGAAGAACTTCGCCGAGATGTACCACGATGCCATCACCCAGAAGGACGAACTGCTCACGCTCTTCAACCTGGGCTACCTGGGCCTCGAGGATCGCAGTAAGGGCGAAACCCTGTTCTGGGAGGTCTGCCGGAAACTCTCCCGCATCCTCAGCAGCAAGAGCCTGAAGTATGTGCCCGAGGAATTCCAGGATCTCAACAAGAGCCTGGCGGACAAGCTCATCGCCAACTTCAGCATCTTCCAGTCCATGCCCGATCACTGGGCCATCGAGCAGCTCTTCCCCGTCATGCCCATCCACCGGCTGAAGGAGAAGCCCGCCCTGTCGGCCACCCTGTGCGACATCACCTGCGACAGCGACGGAAAGATGGAGAAGTTCATCGACCTGAAGGATGTCCGCGACGAGATCCCCTTCCACGAACCCCGGGGCGGCGAGGCCTACTATGTGGCCTTCTTCCTCACGGGCGCCTACCAGGACATCCTGGGCATGCGGCACAACCTCTTCGGCGCGCCCAATGAGGCGCACATCGTGGTCCACGAGGACGACACCTTCAAGGTCCAGCACATCGTGAAGGGCGACACGGTGGACCATGTCCTCCGCAGCGTCCACTACGATCCCGATGTACTCATCCAGGGGCCCCAGACCAAGCGCAAGGCCAGCGCCAAGAATGATGCCGCCGAGGCCCTCCGCGCCCTGCTGACGGAAGAGCGGAAGCTCCACACCTACTTGGAAATTTGAGCCTTCAATAGCGGACCTTGTCGGTCTTCCGGTCCCAGGCCCGGAAGACTTCGAGGGCCTCGTCGCGCAGCAGCTGTTCCGCAGGGAGGCTCCGTTCCCCGGGGGGCAGCGCCACTTCATGGTAGAGCCACGCGTCGTCGAACTGGATCGCCGCAGCGTCCGCGCGGCCGTTGGCGTACCAGAGGCGATCCAACCGCGCCCAGTAGATGGCGCCCAGGCACATGGGACAGGGCTCGCAGCTGGTGTAGATCGCGCAGCCCCGCAGCTCGAAAGTCCCGAGCCGCGCACAGGCCGCGCGGATGGCCACCACCTCCGCGTGGGCCGTGGGATCGTGGCCGGAGGTCACCCGATTCCAGCCCTCGCCCACGATGGCGCCATCCTTCACGACGACCGCGCCGAAGGGGCCGCCCGCCCCCTCCTCCATGTGGATGCGGGAAAGCTCGATGGCCCGCCGCATGAACCTGGCATCGGCCTCCGTCTCCATGGCGCATCCCCCGAATAGGTCCGCACCATTGTCTCACCGCTCAAGAATCCCAGCGTGCCTCGGGCTTCTGCTTCCACAGCCAGATGATGTAGTCCACATTCTTCGGCGCCGCCCCCAGAGCCTTGAGGCAGGTCATGTTCTGCCCACGGTGGTGCTGGGTGTGCAGGCAGACCTGGACCAGCGCGTCCGTCACGGACACCAGGCAGGGCGGATCCGGGAACCAGGGCACCTGGACGATGCGAGCGAGCGAGGCGTCGTCCAGGCTGCGGCCCAGGGCCCGGAAGACCTCGTGGCTGGCCTGGCAGCGGAGCCATAGATCCCCGAAAGCAGGCAAGGGGCGCTCCTCCATGGGCACCCCTTCCCCCTTGAGGAGTTTCAGGAAGGCCTCCTGCACATCCACCAGGTGCCCCACCCGGGTGCGCAACTCGGAATCGTCGCGAACCTGTGACTTGCCCCAGGCATGAAAGAACATCGCATCCGCCCAGGCCTGGTGGCCGAGCAGATCCTTCAGCAGGCCGATCATGGTCCCTCCCGGGATGGTCGGATTCTAGCGAAAGAAACCTACCGCAGGTCACCATCCTGTCCCAAACCCATCCGGTGGAACATGGAGACCACACCATCACCATTCCATCAGGGAGCTCGATATGGACATCCAGCACATCGGCATCGTCGGCTGCGGACTTATGGGCTCGGGCATCGCTCAGTGCGCCGTGGAGGCCGGCTACCAAATCTGGGTGAAGGAGGCCGACGAGCCGCTCCTCGCCAAAGGGCTGGCCCGCATCCAGGGCGCCTGGGAGCGCGCCGTGGCGAAGGGCAAGCTGACCGAAGACCAGAAGGCCGGCCTGGGCCGCCGCTTGAACGGCACGACCACCTTCGCCGCCCTGGCAACCTGCGACCTGGTGGTGGAGGCCGTGCCGGAGCGCATGGACCTCAAGCTCCAGACCTTCGCAGAGCTGGACCGCGTGCTGGGCCCGGATGCCCTGCTCTGCACCAACACCTCCAGCCTCTCCGTGGCTCAGATCAGCCCGGCCCTCTCTCCACACCGGCTGGGCCGGCTGGCGGGCCTCCACTTCTTCAACCCCGTGCCCGTCATGCCCCTGGTGGAAGTCGTCCGTACCCTGGCCACGGGTGAAGACACCCTGGCCACCCTGCGGGCCTTTGTCGCCAAGCTCGGCAAGACTGCCGTCCTGGCGCCGGACGCCCCGGGGTTCGTGGTGAACCGCCTGCTGGTACCCTACCTGCTCGACGCCATGCGCTGCGCCGAGCAGAAGCTGGCCACGGTGGAGGACATTGACACGGGCATGAAGCTGGGTTGCGGCCACCCCATGGGACCGCTGCACCTGAGCGACTTCATCGGCCTCGACACCATGCAGAGCGTGGCCGAAGTGCTCTTCGAGGCCTTCGGGGAGCCCCGCTTCAAGGCCCCCTCGGTGTTGCGCCAGCTCGTCGCCGCCGGGCGCCTGGGCCGGAAGTCCGGCTCCGGCTTCTACCGCTGGGAGGGCGAGAAGCGGCAGGAAGCGCTGCCCCTGTAACCCAACCGTTGTAGTCTGTCGGCCATGCTGGACCTGCTGCTCATTCCCGCCGCGATCCTCCTGGCCTTCGCGCTGCGCGCAGTGCGTCGAGGGGACCACCGCCTGCATGGCCACCTCATGGCGGCCACCGTGACGGTGCTCCTCCTCCGGGTCGTCCTGCATCCCCGGGCTCTGGCCAGTCACCATCTCGCCCTGTGGCTGACCCTCCTGGTCGCGGCCGGGACGACCTTGCTCCTGGGCCGCGCCGCCCTGGCCTGGCGGGAGGGGCGCAGCGAGCGCGCTGCGATCCCGCGGGTCCACCGCACCGCCGGCGCCCTCACCCTCGCTTTGACGGTCCTCACGCTGGCCGTGTGGTTCCTGCGGGACCGGCGCTGATCACCAGGGATCCTGAACGGTCTTCCCCGCCTCCGCGTGCTTCAGGGCCTTGAGGCCGATGTCGTGGCGCACCTGCATGCCGGGCCACTGGACCTGCGGCAGGGCGGTCTCGATGGCGGCCCGGGCCGTGGCCAGATCGGGCGCGGAGGTGGCCAGGTTCAGCACCCGGCCACCATGGGTCAGCCACTGTCCATCCTGCTTCCGGGTTCCCGCATGGATCACCGTGACGGCGGTGGGCGCGATGGAGATGGGCACGCCCTTCTTGGCCCCTTCCGGGTAATCCTCGGCGGCCAGCACCACCGTGATGGCCGTGTGGGGCTTGAGCTTGAGGTTGCGGGAGACGAGGCGGCCTTCGGCGACTTCCAGCAGCAGGGCCGTCAGATCCTCGTCCAGAAGCTGCATGAGCACCTGGGTTTCCGGGTCGCCGAAGCGCACATTGTACTCAAGCAGCTTCGGACCTGCGGCCGTCCACATGACGCCGAGGAACAGCACGCCCCGGGCCTTGAGGCCATCGCGCTGCAGTCCCTTCACCGTCGGCTCCACCAGCACCGTGCGCAGGCGCTGGACATCCTCGGCCCGCAGGAAGGGGATGGGCCCGAAGGCCCCCATGCCGCCGGTGTTGGGACCCCGGTCGCCCTCGAAGATGCGCTTGTGGTCCTGGCAGGCGGGCAGCACCGCAAACGCGGCGTGATCGGCATCCACATCCACCAGCACATGCAGGGACAGCTCCATCCCCACCAGGGGCTCTTCGAAGACCACCGTGCGGCTGGCCTCCCCGAACTGGCCGGCCATGAAGGCCCGGAAGGTGGCCAGGGCCTCGCGCTCGGTCTCGGCCAGCACCACGCCCTTCCCCGCCGCCAGGCCATCGGCCTTCAGCACGATGGGATAGCCGTGCGGCCAGGCGTGGATGAGGGCTTCCCCTTCGGCCTGATCGGTCACGGTCCAGCTGGCGGCGCAGGGAATGCCGTGCCGTTCCATGAAGGCCTTGGCCACCGCCTTGCTGCCTTCCAGCCTCGCCGTCTCGGCATCGTGCCCGAAAACCGGGATGCCCAGGGCCCGTACCGCGTCCGCCACGCCTGCCACCAGGGGCAGCTCCGGCCCGGCCACCACCAAGTCCGGGCGGTTTGCGGCACACCAGGCGGCCACGCCCCGGGCATCTTCCAGATCCAAGTGGACGCAGGTACCCAGCTCTTCCAGGGCATCGCTCCCGGGGGCCGACACCAGCTCCACCAGCATCGGGGAGGCTTTCAGCTTCAGGGCCAGCGCGTGTTCCCGGCCGCCAGAGCCGAGGAGCAGGATCTTCATACCGCCTCCAGCCCTTCAGTATCCAGGAAAGGTCCCCATCCCCGAAACCGGCGAACGCCGGCTGGCGGCCCTCTGGGCATTTTCGGGGACGGAGACCTGCGTCACATCCGTCGCGCCCGAGCGGAAAACCGTTGACACCGGATCCGGTCGTCCCTAATTTATCAATATTGAGACTAAGTCTCACTCTTGGAATGAGCCATGCTCCAGACCCTCCCGATCCCTTTTGCCGCCCGGACCCAACCCGAGACCCGGGAACCCAAGCCCTCCCTGGAGGACCTGGTCTACCGGGCCAGCCTGGTCGCCTCCGATGCGCCCCTCCGCCGCGGGGACCGGAAGCGGGTGCTGGGGTTGAGCCTTGCCGTCTATGGTCTGCTCGGCGCGGCGGGCCTGATCCTCAGCGCCCGCTCAGCCACGGCGCTGATGGCGCCATCCAAGACCGTGACCATCAGCCTGCTGGAAGAAGCGCCCCTGCTGGCGCCACCGCCCCCTCCGGCGGGCGCCCAGGCCACCCGCAGCACCGGCCAGACCTCGACCACACCCCAGGAACCGCAGGTCGCCCCCGTTTCCACGCCCAGCTCGCCTGTGGAATCGTCCCTGCCCGCGAGTACCGTGCCGACTCAGGGCTCGGGCCCCGGCGTTCCCGGCGGCGTGGCTGGGGGTGTCGCCGGCGGAACGGTGGGCGGGGTCGTCGGGGGAACGGTCGGGGGCATCGTGCCGCCGCGCTTCGACGCGGCCTACCTGCAGAACCCCCCTCCCGATTACCCCTCGCTCTCCCGCCGCCTGGGGGAAGAGGGTCGGATCATCCTCCGGGTGCTGATCTCCCCCGAGGGCCTGCCCCGGGATATCCAGCTCCAGGCCAGCAGTGGCTTCCCCCGCCTGGACCAGGCGGCCCTCCAGACCGTGCGCCGATGGCGCTTCGCCCCCGCCATGCGCGGGGAGGAGCCCCTGGCGGCCTGGGTCCTCGTTCCCATCCGCTTCAACCTCGAGTCCTGATCCCAGGATCCCGCGCCACCCACCGCCAACATCCCCAATCACCCGCCCCATCCGGAGCCATCATGCTTCTCGCCCGAGTTCTGCCTTGCGTCGCCGTCCTGTCCGCCCTGGGCCACCCCCCCGTCCGGGCCCAGGAACCCACCAAGTCGGACGCTCCCGCCCCCACCCTGTCCGAAGTGAAGGTGAAGGCCACCAAGGTCAAGCCGGAAACGCGTGAGTACCAGGCGGTGACGGTCCGCACCGCCACCAAGATCGAGGCCCCCCTCAAGGACATCCCCCAGACCGTGGATCAGGTGCCCGCGGCCCTGCTGAAGGATCAGGGGGCGCGCTCCCTCCAGGACGCCCTCAAGAATGTGCCGGGCGTGGGTTTCAGCAGCGGCGACGGGCAGCGCGACCAGGTGAGCATTCGCGGCTTCACGGCCATCGGCGACCAGTTCGTGGACGGCATCCGCGACGACGGGCTCTACTTCCGCGACCTCAGCAATGTCGAACGCGTCGAGGTGCTGAAGGGGCCCGCCTCCGTGCTTTACGGCCGCGGCTCTTCCGGCGGCATGATCAACCGCATCACCAAGCAGCCAGACGGCCTCGCCCTCCGCGAGGTCGAGCTGACCGCCGGCACCTTGGGCCAGCGCCGCGGCAGCTTCGACCTGGGCGGGGCCGCGGCCGGGACCAACTACCGCGTGACCGGGGCCCTGGAGGATTCCGGTGGATTCCGCAACCAGTCCTTCCTGGAGCGCCAGGCCCTGGCGCCCTCCTTCGGCTGGCGATTCTCCAAGGACACCCGGCTCACCGTCCAGTTCGACTACCTGCGGGACAAGCGCGTCACGGATTTCGGTCTTCCCGGCCTCCTCAGCACGGGCCGCCCCGTGGAGGTCCCCCGCGAAACCTACTACGGATCCGCCAACGCCCGGAAGGACGACTACAGCCGGTCGGAAGTCTTCGGCACCACCGTCACCTTCGAGCACCGCTTCAGCTCCAGCCTCAGCCTCCGCAACGCCATGCGGGCCTACGACTTCGACCTGGACCGCCACAACACGCTGGTGGGCAGCGTGAACGAGGCCGCGGGGACGGTTTCCCTCACCCATGGGGATCTGCGCCGCCAGGAACGGGGCGTCTTCGATCAGCTGGAGCTGGTCCAGCGCCTCTCCACCGGCTCGATCCACCACCAGCTGTTGTACGGACTGGAGATCGGCGTCCAGCGCAAGGGCGCCCGCAACTTCTCCTTCGCCAACGCCGTCACCGTCTCCCTCTACGACCCCGTCCTGAAGCCCCTGCCCGCCTTCAACTACGCGGTGCCCGCCGGCGACAGCCTGAGCCACCAGAAGAGCCTCAGCGGCTATGTGCAGGATCTCGTCGAGTTCACGCCGCAGTGGAAGGCCCTCGTCGGTGCGCGGTGGGACCGCTTCGACCAGTCCACCCAGGACTTCAAGATCTTCAAGACGCTGGAGCGCACCGATACGGCCTGGAGTCCCCGCGCCGGGCTGGTCTTCCAGCCCACGGAGATCCAGTCCTACTACCTCTCCTTCAGCCGCAGCTTCCAGCCTTCCGCCGAGCTCCTGGCCCTGGCCGCGAACAACACGGCCATCGACCCCGAGCGCACCCGCAACTGGGAGCTGGGCGCCAAGTACGACCTCTTCGCAGGCAAGGGCGCGGCCACGGTGGCCCTCTTCAACCTCGAGCGCACGGGCATCAAGAGCACCGACCCCGCCAACCCCACCCTCCTCATCCCCGTGGGCACCCAGCGGACCAACGGCCTGGAAGCCAGCCTGGGCGGCGAGATCGCCGAGGGGTGGCGGATCCGCGCGGGCTATGCCCACCTGGACGGCCGCATCACCGGCTCCACACCCGGCACCAAGGTCAGCGGCGTGGCCATCGAAGGCCACCGCCCCAGCCTCACGCCCCTCGACAGCGGCAACCTCTGGATCAACTGGGACATCAACCCCGGCTGGGGCGCCGGCCTCGGCCTGAACACCTCCGGAGACCGGTTCGCCTCGAACAGCAACCTGGTGCGGCTGGGTTCCTACACCACCTTCGACGGGGCCGTCTATTACCGGACCACCCGCTGGGATCTGGCCCTGAACCTGAAGAACCTCACCAACCGGAAGTACATCGCCGCCGGTCACGGGGCCAGCGACCTGCTGCTGGTCCCCGGGGCGCCCTTCAGCGCCGACCTCAGCCTGCGCCTGCGGCTCTAGCCGATGACCCGCCCCCGCCGCTTCCTCGTCTGGCTTCGCAAGGTCCACGCCTGGGTGGGCCTGGCGGGCGCAGCCCTCGGCCTCCTCTTCGGAACCACCGGCTTTCTGCTGAACCATCGGGCGGTCCTGAAGGTTCCGGGAGGCCGCATCGAAACCGAGAGGATCCAGCTGGAACTCACTGAAGCCCCGGCCTCACCCGAGTCCCTGGCCCGGGACCTGGCCCTCCGCTTCGGTTTCGCGCCCGAGCGGGCCCGCTGGCAGGTCCAGCCCGCGAAGCCGGTGCGGTTCAGTGGGGCTCCCGTCACCACGGCCGGCACCTGGACCATCCTCCTGGGCACCCACCGCCGCCAGGCCCGCGCCACCTACCTGCCGGGCAACCGCACGGTGGATGTGGAGGCGCGCCGGGCCGACCTCGTCGGCACCCTCCAGCGCATGCACAAGTCCGATGCGGGTCACGCACCCTGGATCCTCCTCGCAGACGCCTTCGCGGGAGCCCTGGTCTTCCTCACCGTGAGCGGAACCCTGCTTTGGACCCGCCTTGCCGGTGAGAGGATGCTCGCCATCACCCTGGCGGCGGGCGGCTTCCTGACCCTGATGCTGGTGGCCGCCCTGGCCTGGTAGTTCCCACCTCCGGCTCGCCCCTGACGGGCGCCCCTTCGCCCGGCCACGGATCGGTTCGCCCCAGATCCGTGGCCCCGAAGGGGCGTCCTGCGCATGTTGATCGGCGTCATCCCCGCCCGTCGGACCGCCGCTCCGGGCTCCCATTCCACTCGCCGCTGGCGCTCCGGCTCCGGCGCCCTTCCCGTTCGGAGGCAACATGAACCGCATCTCGACATCCCTCGCTGTGGCCGTGGCGGCCTTCGCCGGCCTGACGCTCCAGGCCGAGGACTTCCAGCCGCTCATGAAGGCCACCCGCACCACCTGGCCCGAGAAGCAGCACATCGGCGTGATCTGCGACTACAACGCCAGCCAGGCCCAGGTGATGGCCCTGGCGAAGGCCGCGGGCGAAGGCTCGCTGATCACTGTGGCGGACACCCGTCGGCCCGAGTATGCCGCCTCGGCGGCTCACCTGATCGCCAACCACAAGGCCGACTACCTGGTGCTGCTCCCCGGCGACCGCCCGTTCCGGGATGGTTCCTTCGGCGCCACCCTCGCCATCAGCCAGCTGGGCCTCCGGGGTGTGCCCGCCATCGGAACCACGGCCGTGGCCCTGAAGCAGGGCGCGGTGTTCAGCGTGGGTGATGGCACCCAGGGCGAAGTGCTCGTCACGGACCGCCTCATCGGCACCGTGGATGTGATCCTGCCCAACCGGGCCCTGGCCCAGAAGGCCTCCCTGGTACTCCGGCAGGAGGGCATGGCCACCATCGCAGTGCACAGCGCCGAATGACCCCACGACCCGTCTGCCACGGCCCGGCCCCCGCCGGGCCGTTCTCTTGGCCGGAATCAGGGTCAGAGCCACTCTCCGAACTGTTCGCGGTAGGTCCGGCTCAGGGTGAGGCGGGTGCCATCGCGCATGATCACCAGATGATCGCCGCCCGTCCAGGGCTGGAATTCCTTGATGCAGTCCAGGTTCACGATGGCCGAGCGGTGGATGCGGCGGAACTGGGCGGGATCCAGCCGGGTGAGCAGTCCCGACAAGGTCTGCCGCAGCAGGTGGGAAGTGCCCTCGACATGGAGGCGCACATAGTTGTCCTCGGCTTCTACCCATTGCAGGCCCGCGGTCTTCACCAGAATGTGGCGGTCGCCCTGCTTCACCAGCAGCCGGTCCACCCAGGGCCGCTCCTTCCGCAGGCCCGCCAGCAGGGCCTCCAGGTCGGGTCCACTCCCCCCGTCTTTCTGGGTGCACCAGCGGCGGGCCCGCTCCAAAGCCTGGTGGAAGCGCTCGGGCGAGAAGGGCTTGAGCAGGTAGTCAAGGGCGTGGACCTCGAAGGCCCGGAGCGCGTGCTGGTCATAGGCCGTGATGAAGAGGGTGGGTGGCATGCGGTCCGCCCCCACGGCCTCCACCACGCCGAAGCCGTCCAGCTCCGGCATCTGGATGTCGAGGAAGACCAGATCCGGCGCCAGGTCCTCGATGGCCTTCACAGCCGCAAGGCCATGAGCACATTCGGCGGCCACCTCGATGTCCGGCGCCTTCCGGAGCAGATGGCGGATGCGCTGCCGGGCCAGCGATTCGTCATCCACGATGAGGGCACGCAAGGTCATCCAACCTCCGGTCCCGGCTGATCCAGGGGAAGGCGCAACACCACGAGGGTACCCCGGCCCGGAGCGCCCAGCAGATCCAGTTGATGCCTGCCCTTGTAGAGCAGCCCCAGGCGAGCCCGGACATTGCCGAGGCCCACGCCCTCGCGGCCCGGCCTGAATCCCTCGCCGTCGTCCTGGACCTCGATCACCAGGCACTCGGAGTCGCGGTGGGCCCGCAGCTGCAGGGTGCCGCCCTGGGGACGGTCGGACAGGCCGTGCTTGAGAGCATTCTCCACCAGGGGTTGGAGGATGAAGCTGGGCACCCTCAGGTCCAGCAGATTGGGGGCGATGTCCACGCGGACCTGGAGGCGATCCTGGAAGCGCACCTGCTCGATGGCCAGGTAGGCCTGGATGAAGGCCAGCTCTTTGCGCAGCGTCACCAGCTGGTCGGGCGGGGCATCCAGGGTCATGCGCAGGAAATCCCCCAGGCGGCTGATCATGTCGTCCGCGCCCTCCGGATTGGCGTGGACCAGGGCGGAGATGGAGTTGAGCGTGTTGAAGAGGAAGTGGGGCTGGAGCTGCATCCGGAGGGCCAGGTTCTGGGCTTCGGCAAAACGGGCCTCCAGCTTCGCGGCTTCCACCTCGCGGGCTTTGTATTTCCGGTAGATCCGCAGCCCATGGAAGGCGGCCACCACGGCCCACATGAAGAGGAGGTTCGTGTGGAAGTAGGCCCGGTAGAAGCGCGGGAGGCCCTTGAGGAACCTCGCGAGGTCGAGCGCCTTTCCCTGGTCCCAGGAATCCAGTCGGAGGGAGATGAGGTAGGCCACGAAGAGCCCCAGGGCGGCCACGACCACGCTGGCCAGCAGGTGCAGGGTCCAGGTCCGCCACTGGGACCAGGCGAAGGATTCAATGGGCCGCCGGTTGGCCAGCCAGATCAGGAAGAGGCCCAGCAGGCCCCAGGCCCCGTTCTGCAGCAGGTTCATCACCACGATCCGGAGAACCGGGGCGGACGGGTACATGGCCAGGTCCCAGGTGGCCATGTAGAGCCCCATCAGGGCCCAGATGCCCCAGTACCAGCGCCACTTCCCAACCGCGGGTTCCATGCCCCAAGCCTAGAGACACAAAGGAGTTCCCGCCAGCGGGCTGGGGCGAGCCGAGGCATTCCAGGGGCGATCTTCCACTCAGAGGTGATCAATCGGTCAGGAATGCCGATACGGATTCCCTCATCGGGAGTAGGATGGGCCCGCCGGGAGGTCACCATGGCCACGATCACCCTGAACGGCAACCCCGTCCATACCTGCGGCGAGCTGCCCACCATCGGCTTCGCCACACCCCCGTTCACCCTCACCCGCACGGATCTCCGCGACATCACCAGCGTGGAGCTGGAGGGGAAGCGCATCGTGCTGAGCATCTTCCCCAGCCTGGACACGGCCACCTGCGCCCAGAGCATGCGGACCTTCAACGCCCTCGCGGCGGATCTGAGCGACGCGGTGCTGCTCTGCGTCTCCATGGACCTGCCCTTCGCCCTGGATCTCTTCTGCGGGACGGAGCGGCTGGAGCGGGCCGTACCCGTCTCCGCCTTCCGGCACCCGGATTTCGGGACCTCGTTCGGCGTCACCCTCGTGGACGGCCCACTGCGGGGCCTTCTGGCCCGGGCTGTCGTGGCGCTGGACGAGAACGGCACCGTCGTCCACACCGAGCTGGTGTCCGAGCTCACGCATGAGCCGGACTACGACATGGCCATCCACGCCATCCGGAACCACCACCATCCCTGCCCGCAGGATGCCCTCGAGACGACGGAATAGAAATGACCGGCCGGAGCGCAACCGCCCCGGCCGGTCGTTTCGTTCGCTGGCCTTCAGGCGTTCGTCGCCATCAGCCGCGCGCGGGTGTAGGGGATGAGCCCGCCCGCATCCATGATGCCCTTGCGGGCGGCGGGCAGCTTCACCTGGTCGAAGGTTTTGCCGGTGGTCTTGTTGAGCACCTGGTCCGCGGTGATCTCCAGGTCATCGCCCTCGCTGGCCTCGAGGCTGGGGCAGATCACCACCTGGAGGCCCAGGTTGATGCTGTTCTGCAGGAAGATGCGCGAGATGCTCTTGGCCACGACGGCCACCTCGTGGCCCTTGAGGGTGGAGCAGGCCTGCTCCCGGCTGGAGCCGCAGCCGAAGTTCTCGCCGCCCACGATGATCGATCCTGGCGGAAAGGCCTTGGCCTTGAGCTTGGCATTGAATTCGGTGCGGTCGAAGAAGGCGAACTGGGGGGTTTCCGTCGGCAGCACGGTGGCCATGAAGCGGCCCGGGTAGATGTCGTCCGTGCTGATGTCGTTCCCGAGCGTGATGATGACCTTGGCCATGTCAGGCTCCTTTCCGCGGATCGGTGATGACGCCGGTGATCGCCGAGGCCGCGGCCACCACCGGGCTGCAGAGGTAGACCTCACCCGTGGGGTTCCCCATGCGGCCCTTGAAGTTGCGGTTCGTGGTGCTCAGGGCGACTTCATGATCGCCCAAAGCGCCCTCGTGCACGCCCAGGCAGGGCCCGCACCCGGAGTTCATCACCACGGCGCCCGCCTTCATGAAGTCGTGGATGTAGCCCATGTCCAGGGCCTTCGCGAAGATCTTGCTCGAGGCCGGGAACACCAGCATGCGGGTGCCCTCCGCCACCTTCTTGCCCCGCAGAATGGCGGCGGCATCCGCCAGATCATCCAGGCGGCCATTGGTGCAGCTGCCGATGACGATCTGCTGGACCTTGGTGCCAACCACATGATCGATGGACTTCACATTGTCCACCATGTGGGGGCAGGCGATCTGGGGCGCGAGGGAGGAGACATCGATCTCCACGGTCTGAACATAGGTGGCATCCGCATCCGGCGTCGTGCAGGAGATGGCTTCCGTGACACCCGCCTCCTCCCGGAGGTAGCGCACGGTCTCCTCGTCGCCGGGCACGATGCCCGAAGTGGCCCCGGCTTCTACGCTCATGTTGCAGATGGCGATGCGGCCGCTGGTGCTCATCTTCCGGATGGTCTCGCCGTGGAATTCCAGCACCTTGTAGTTGGCGCCCTGGGCGGTGAGCTTGCCGATCAGGTGGAGGATGAGGTCCTTGGGGCCGACCAGGGGCGGAAACTCGCCCTTCACCACCACCTTGATGGTGGCGGGCACTTCGATGTTCACAGCGATGCCCAGGCTCCAGGCCGAGGCCATCTCCGTGGCGCCCACGCCGAAGCTGAAGGCGCCCAGGGCCCCGTGGCTGGTGGTGTGGGAATCCGTGCCCAGCACCACGAAGCCGGGCCGCACATAGCCGTACTCGGGGAGGATCTGGTGGCAGATGCCGCCCACATCGCCGCGCACATCGTGGAACTTGGTGATGCCGTTGGCTGCCACGAAGCCGCGGATCTTCTTGTGGTTGGTGGCGGTCTTGGGGGATTCAGCCGGTACCCGGTGGTCGAAGATGATGGCGATGCGGGAGGGGTCCCACACCTTCGCCGGACGGCCGGTTCCCTCGAACACCTCCATGAACTGGTTGATCACCAGCGCCGCGTTTTCATGCGACATGGCGAGGTCGACCTTCGGTTCGACCACATCCCCCACCTTCACGGAGGCCTGCCCCGCTGCGCGGGCCAGGATCTTTTCGACGACGGTCATGCCCATGGGAACCTCCTCAGATGATGCCTTTGGATTTCAATTCGGCCAGTTCGCCTTCGCCCAGGCCCAGGTGCCCGTAGACCAGGGCATTGTGCTCGCCCAGCGCCGGCGGAGGGGCCTCCACCTCGCCCGGGGTCTTCTCGAAAAGGGCCGTGAGGCCGAAGACTTCCACCTCACCCACGCCCGCCACTGCCACCTTCTGGAGCACCTTCCGGTGCTGCACCTGAGGCTGCCTCAGGGCGTCTTCCAGGCTCAGGATGTCACCGCTGGGCACATCCTTCGCGTTCAAGGCCTCCACCCAGAAAGCGGTCGCTTTCTGCACCAGCCGGGCCTCCAGAAGCGGCGTCAGTTCCCGCCGGTTCTTCTTCCGGGTATCGCGCTCCTGGAAGCGGGGATCCGTCTTCAGCTCGGGCACCTCCAGCACCTCGCAGACGGCCTCCCACTGTTCCTGCTTGTTGGCCGCGATGTTGATGTGGCCATCCTGCGTCCGGAAGGTGCCGCTGGGCGCCGCCGTGAAGTTGTCGTTGCCCATGAGGACCGGCTGTTCGCCGCCGATCAGCAGGTTGGCCGCCACCCAGCCCATGAGCGGCATGATGCTGTCGAGCAGCGCGATGTCGATGGCCTGCCCCTGCCCCGTGCGCTCCCGGTGGAAGAGGGCCGCCATCACGGCAAAGGCCGCGTTCAGGCCGCCCACGGTGTCGCAGACGGGAAAGCCCGTGCGCAGGGGGTTCAGGCGCTCATCGCCGTTCACCGCCATCTCGCCGGATAGACCTTGGATGATCTGGTCGTAGGCGGGCTTGAGCGCGTCGGGGCCGGTCTGGCCAAAGCCGGAGATGGCGCAATAGATGAGCCGGGGGTTGAGCTCCGCCAGCGTCTTGTAGCCCAACCCCAGACGATCCATGACGCCCGGCCGGAAGTTCTCCACCACCACATCCGCATCTTTCACCAGCTTCCGGAAGATCTCTTTGCCTTCCGGGGACTTGGTATTGAGCGTGATGGACTTCTTGTTGCAGTTCTGGGCCAGGAAGCTGGTGCCCATGAGCTTCTTGTTCAGGTCGGGAACGATGCCCAGCTTCCGGGCCAGGTCGCCGTCCTTGGGATTCTCCACCTTGATGACTTCGGCCCCCAGCAGGGCCAGATGGAGCGTGGTGAAGGGTCCGGACAACACATTCGTGAGATCCAGGACCTTGATGCCTTCGAGGATCTTCCTGCTCATGCCGTCACCTTTGCAGCGAGAGGTCCGGTTCGGTAGACGCAGCCGGGCAGTTCCCGGCCGAAGTGGGCGGCGACATCCTTCGTCACCCCGATGAGGGCCGCGAGGTCGATGTCCATGCGCTGGCCCGTTCGCTGGAGGCCATGGACAAGGTCCTCCGTGGCCACATTGCCGGCCGCCACCTTGGTGAAGGGGCAGCCGCCGAGCCCGCCGAAGCTGGTCTCGATGGCCCGGGCCCCGGCTTCCATGGCGGCGTAGACGCTGGCCATGCCCAGGCCGTAGGTGTTGTGGATGTGCGCCGTGATTTCGGCGGCGGGGTCCAGGCCCAGGGCCTTCTGGACATAGCGCCGCACCTGGGCCGGATGGGCATGGCCCGCCGTATCCGCCAGGCTGATGGAGGTCAGCCCGGCCTCCAGGTAGGCGGCCACGATGCCCAGGACCCGAGCCTCGTCGATGGGACCTTCGAAGCCGCAACCGAAGGCGCTCTGCACGCTCACCTGCACCTTCCGCCCGGCCTTGCGGGCTTCCAGGGCGGTGGCGATGATGCGGCGCGTGGCGTCCTCCGTGCCCATGCCGGTGTTCTTGCGGCTGTGGGTCTCGGAGGCGGACACGCCCATGCAGATGAGTGGTACACCCACCTCCAGGGCCCGCTCCAGGCCCTTCTCGTTGAGCACCAGGCCCGACAGCAGGGCCCGGTGGGGCTCCCGGCCGAGGATGCGGAACAGCTCATCCGTGTCGGCCATCTGGGGCATCTTGTCGCCCCGCACGAAGGAACCCACCTGGACGATGTCCACGCCCGAATCCGCGGTGCGGCGGATCCAGTCGAGTTTCGTTTCCGTTGGTACGACCACGCTTTCAGCCTGGAGACCGTCGCGGGGGCCAACTTCATGGATGAGGATGTTGTTCATGGAAGAGCTCTCTTCTTTAACCGCAGAGGGCGCAGAGGAAAACGCCGGGGCATTTCCATGCGCCCTCTGCGGTCACCCATCAAAGTTTCCGAGCGATCGCCTCGCCCATGTCGAGCGTGGTGGCCTTGCCGCCCATGTCGTAGGTGCGGACCTGGCCTTCGGCGATGACGGCGGCGGTGGCGGCCTCGAGGCGGGCGCCCTTCTCGGTCTCGCCCAGCCAATCCAGCATCATCTTGGCGGCCAGAATGGTGGCGATGGGGTTCACTTTGTACTGGCCGGCGTACTTCGGCGCGCTGCCATGGCTGGGTTCGAACACGGCCAGCTTCTCGCCGATGTTCCCCGAGCAGCCGAAGCCAAGCCCGCCCACCATCTGGGCGGCGAGGTCGCTGACGATGTCGCCGAAGAGGTTCGTGGCCACCATGACGCCGTAGTTCTTGGGGTTCTTGAGCATCCACATGGTGATGGCATCGACATTGGCATCATCCATCGCGATGCCCGGGTACTCCTTGGCGATGCGCTTGCCGGTCTCCAGGAACATGCCTTCGGTGGCCCGCACCACATTGGCCTTGTGGATGACCGTGACCTTGGGATAGCCGAATTTTTTCGCGTACTCGAAGGCCGCGCGGATGATGCGGTCGCATCCCTTCTGGGTGTTCACCTTGCAGGTGATGGCGAACTGGTCGCCGGGAATCTCCGCGAAGTGGGCGAAGGGCTTGCTGAGCTTCTTCAGGGTTGCCTTCAGCTCGTCAGGGACAGGGCTGAATTCCACGCCGGCGTAGAGATCCTCGGTGTTCTCGCGGAAGATCACCATGTCGATGTCTTCCTTGTAGTTCAGGGGGTTGCCCGCATAGGCCTTGCAGGGTCGCAGGCAGGTGTAGAGGTCGAACATCTGCCGCATGCGGACGATGGGGCTGCGGTAAATGAGCCCCTTCCCCTTCAATTCCGGCACCAGCTCGGCCTCGGCGTCCTTCACGGGCTTGGAGGTGATGGCGCCGAACATGGCGGCGTGGCTGTTCTTCAGCAAATCGATGGTGCGCTGGGGGAAGGATTCACCTTCCTTGCACCAGAACTCCCAGCCGATGTCGCCGTGCGTGTACTTCGCATCGAATTTCAGGGCATCCAGGCAGATCTTGGCGGCCTCCATGACCTCGACGCCCACGCCGTCACCGGGCAACCAGGCGATGTTGAACTGGCTCATGTTCAGACTCCTGCAGGAAGGGGACTGGGGCTGCGGTGCGCTCCCGCACCAGACCCGCCAATCATGACCTCCCCGTTAAGTTTGAGCCCGGACAGCCATCACAAAACCCCCAGAAATCGCCTGATCCGGGAACAACCCCCGACAAAGTGTCAAACCCTCCACCAGCCGCCCTCAAGATCCAGGCGGCGCCGGGACGGAATTGAAGGTTTAACCCCAGGAGCCTCGGAGAGCGGAAAAGACATCTCTGCGGTTCATGTTTCCCCGCTTTCAGCGCCGCCTACTTGCAGGCCAGCCAGTTGTCGCCGGTGCGGACTTCTGCCGCCAGCTTCACGCCCAGGGCACCCAGGTCGTCGGCGCCTTCCATGGCATCCTTCAAGAGGGCGGCGGCCTGGTCCACTTCTTCCGGTGGCGCCTCCATCAAGAGTTCGTCATGGACCTGGAGCAGCAGCCTGGCCCGGAGGCCCGAGGCCTGGAGGCTGCGGTGCAGGCGCACCATGGCCCGGCGCATGAGGTCGGCGGCGGTGCCCTGGACGATGGTGTTCACAGCTTCCCGCAGTCCCTGGGCCTGGAACTGCTTGTTGGGGCTCTCCAACTCGGGGATCCGGCGGATGCGACCCCAGTGGGTGCGGACAAGGCCTTCGGCCAGGGCCCGCTCCTTGGCGCCCTCGATCCAGGCGGCCACCTTCGGCATGCGCTCGAAGTAGCGCTCGATAAAGGCCTTGGCCTCCTTCTGGCTGACGCCGATGTTGGCGGCGAGGGCGAAGGCCCCCTGCCCGTAGAGCAAGCCGAAGTTGACCGCCTTGGAGGCGCTGCGCTGGTCGGAGGTGACGGTCTCCATGGGCACACCGAAGACTTCGGAAGCCGTCCGGCGGTGAATGTCCTCGCCCGCGGCGAAGGCGCCCAGCAGCACGGGATCGTCGGCCAGGGCCGCCACCACCCGCAGTTCGATCTGGCTGTAGTCCGCGTCCAGCAGGACCCAACCGGGCTCGGGCACGAAAGCCCCGCGGATGGCCCGACCCTCCTCGGTGCGGATGGGGATGTTCTGCAGGTTGGGGTCGCTGGAGGCCAGCCGCCCCGAGGCCACGGCCGCCTGGTGCAGGCGCGTGTGCACGCGCTTCGTCACGGGGTTCACCATCTGCGGCAGGGCTTCTACATAGGTGCCCAGCAGCTTCACCATCTGGCGGTGCCGCAGCAGCTCGCTGGCAATCTCCGCGCCCTGCGCCTTGGCCAATTCCTGCAGCACATCCTCGTCGGTGCTGGGCGCCTTGGTCTTGCCCGTGTACTTCACGGGCTTGTAGCCCAGCTTGCCGAAGAGGATCGCCCCCAGCTGGGTGGGGCTGTTCAGGTTGAAGGGCTCGCCTGCGAGTTCGATGACACGGGCCTGGGCGCGTTCACGCTCGCCGTGCATGCGCACAGCGAGCTGGGAAAGGACATTCAAATCCAGACGAACGCCATGGCCTTCGAGCGCCGCCAGAACATCCACCAGCGGCAGGTCCACCTCTTCGTAGAGGCGCTTCATCCGGTCGTCGGTGAGCTTCGCCCGCAGCTTGTCGCAGAGCTGCAGGGCCAGATCCGCATCCTCGGCGGCGTACTGCACCGCCTGCTCGAACCCCGCCTCATCGAAGCGCTTCTGGCTCTTCCCCTTCCCCACCACCGCCTCGAAGGCGATGGGCTTCACATCGAGCAGCCGCACGGACAGGTCATCCAGGTTGTGGCGGACGCCGCTCTCCAGCAGGAAGCTCAGCACCATGCTGTCGTCCGCCAGTCCCGCCACCGGCAGGCCGTGACGGGCCAGCACCTGCAAATCGTACTTCAGGTTCTGGCCGCATTTCCCGACGGAGGCATCTGCCAGCAGCGGCGCAAGGACGCGCCGGGCCCCCTCGAAGGGCACATTGCGGGGATCCAGGTGGGGTGCCAGTTCCGCGAAGAAGGCCACCGGATCGCCCTGCAGGTCCAACAGCGACTCGGGCAGGCCCGAGTCCGGCAGCAGGCCCGGCAGGGAGCCTTCCGTGTCCGCAGTGGCGGGCTTCAGATGGGCCAGCGGCACATAGAGCCCCTCGTTGGGGGCCCAGGCCAAGCTCAGCCCCACCAGGTGCCCCCGCGTGGGGTCGATGCTCGTGGTCTCCGTATCGAGGCCGAAGCGGCCGGCCGCGCGGCAGGCCGCCACGGCCGCCTCGAGGTCCGCCAGGGTGGAGGCGGCCCGGTAGGTCCGCGCGCTGCCCGCCTGCTCGGCGCTCTGCGTGAACTCCTTGGTGAGGGTCTGGAAGCCCAGGGCCTTGAAGGTCTCCCGGGCCTTGGCCTCGTCCACGCCGGGATAGGCGAGATCCCGGGGATGCAGCGAGAGGTGGAGGTCGGTCACCACGGTCACCAGGCGCCGGGTGAGGTCCAGCCACGCGGAGGCCGCCTCCAACCCCTCCCGCTGCTTGGGCTTCAGGTCCGCCTTGGCGGCGATCACGCCGTCCAGGCTGCCGAACTTCTCCAGCAGCAGGGCCGCCCCCTTCTCGCCGATGCCCGGCACGCCCTTCACATTGTCGGAGGCATCCCCCACCAGGCTCAGGAAGTCCACCACCTGCTCGGGCCACACACCCATGCGGGTCTTCACACCCTCGCGGTCGTGCCAGATCTCGCCATCCTTGGTATTCAGCACCTGGATGCGCAGCCCGTCGTCCACCAGCTGCAGCAGATCCTTGTCGGGGCTGACGATGACCGCGGGAAGGCCCAGGGCCGCGGATTCCCGGGCCAGGGTGCCCATGACATCGTCCGCCTCGTAGCCGTGCAGTTCCACGATGGGGATGTTCAACGCCTCCACCAGCTGCCGGATCATGGGGATCTGCGGTCGCAGGTCCTCGGGCATGGCGTCGCGGTTGGCCTTGTATTCGGGATAGATCTCGTGCCGGAAGGTGGGCTCCGGCGTGTCGAACACACAGGCGATGTGGGTGGGCTTGTGCTTCTCCAGCAGCTGCAGCACCAGCCGCGTGAAGGTGTAGGCCGCCCCGTTCTTCAGCCGGGGATTGGCGAAATAGGCCCTGAAAATGAAGGCAAAGGTGTCGATCAGATAAAGGCGATCCTCAGCCACGGCCCACCTCCCTGTTCAACGGCGAGGTCTCGCGCATCCCCGAAGCGGATGCCGAGAAAATGAAGGCGAAGGTCTCGATGAGGCGAAGGTGGTCGTCGGGCATCCCCCCAGTCTGGCAGGCCCCGCCGGGATTCATGCTTCCCCCAGAGTGGACGATCTCTACAGGTGTAGCCGTTCTCCTCCGAAGGAGGCTCTTGTGCACGCTGGGAATGCATGGATTCCGGCCATTCTCTGCATGGCCGCGCCGCCCCTCTTGGCCCAGGACCAGCCGGCCAGGGCCCTGTCCCTGGTGAAGGAGGCGGTGGCGTTCGCCAAACGCCACGGGAGAGAGGCCTTGCTGAGGGAGATCAACCACGGCCAGGGCCGGTTCCATGTGAAAAGCGGAGATGAGCTCTACATCTTCGTCTACGATCTGCAGGGCGTCTGCCAGGCCATCGGCTTCCAGAGCCAGATGGTGGGCACGAACCGGATCGGCCTGCGGGACCCCGATGGGAAGCATTTCCTCCGGGACATGATCGCCGTCGCCCGGGCCAAGGGCAGTGGCTGGGTGGACTACAAATACCCCCACCCCGGGACGGGCAAAGTCAGGACCAAAGTCTCATATGTGGAGCTGATGGAAGGCTGGGTCATCGGCTGTGGTGCCTATAAATAGATTTTAAATGAGAGCTTAAGGTAGTTTGAACTCCGGCCGATGAATGGGAGGGAAAGAGTCCCTGTTTGCTTGAGAAGGAGATTGCCCATGAGCATCCACCCGCGCCGCCTGCTGGCCCTGCCCGCTGCCCTCGTGATCACCACCGCCCTGCTTGCTCAGCCTGCAGAGCGTCCCAAGGCCGAAGCCATGGTGAAGGAGGGCATCGCCTTCCTGAAGGCCAACGGGAAGGAGGCCTTCCTGGCCGAGGTCCACAAGCCCCAGGGCCGGTTCCATGTGAAGCAGGGCGGGACCCTGTATCTCTTCGTCTATGACCTCAAGGGCGTGGTGCTGGCCCACGGGGCCCGGGCCAACCTCCTCGGCGTCAACCGCTGGAATGTGAAGGACCCGGACGGCGTCTACAACATCCAGGAGATCATCAAGACCGGCCAGAAGAAAGGCGGCGGCTGGGCCGACATGAAGGTCGAGAATCCCGCCACGGGCAAGGTCGAGAACAAGACCTCGTTCTGCCTGGCGGAAGGCGGCATCGTCGTCGGCTGCGGCATCTACAAGTAGGTCAATCCAGGCCGTACTGGCGGCGCAGCAGGCCCTCCCACCAGGCGACTGGCAGGAGGGCCTTCAGCTTGGCCACCCAGAAGGCGTCCCGGCCGACGACCACCCGGCGCGGGGGATGCACGGCATTCAAGGCGTGAAGCAGCTTGCGGGCACAGTCTTCCGCGTCCATGGCGAACCGCTCGGCCTGCCCCTTCCGCAGGGCCAGGTAGCGGCCGATGACGGCCTCGTACCGGGTGCCCCGGGCCCGCTCCGGCAGATCCCCCCAGGCCGTGGCGAGGGTCTCGCGGAAGGCCGTGCGGATGGCGCCCGGTTCCACCAGCACCACCGCCACTTCCCGGCCCACCTCCAGGCGCAGGCTCTCCGCCAGGGCCACCACGGCATGCTTGGAGGCGTTGTAGGGGCCCGCCAGTGGGATGGACAGGCGCCCCAGCATGGAGGCCACCTGCAGGATCCGCGCGCCGGGCTGGCGCCGCAGCAACGGCAGGAAGGCGTTGGTCACCCGGTGGAGGCCGATCACATTGGTCTCGAATTGCGCCCGGAGTTCCTCGGGACGGAGGAGTTCCAGGGGGCCCACCTGGCCGTAGCCGGCATTGTTCACGAGGGCCTTCAGGCGCAGGTCGGCGCAGGCCGCAGCCGCCAGCGCGACGCTCGCGTCCTCGGTGACATCCAGGGAAAGAACGCGCAGGTCCTCGCCGGGCGGCAGGTCCGCCAGCGACTCTGGCTTCCGGGCCGTGGCCACCACGCCCCAGCCCGCCTGACGGCAGAGCGGGACCAGGGCCCGCCCGATGCCCGTCGAACACCCTGTGATGAGAACCCAGTTCCGCATCCATTCATCTTTCCACACACCAGCAGAACGGGGCGCGAGCGCGCCCCGTTCTGCTGGTGCCGCCTCCGGCGGAGCTACTTCTTCTTGGTGGCCGGGGCCTTGGCCGCTTCCTTCTTGGCGCCGCCCTTGCTCTCGATCTTGGTGGCCACCTGCTTGTAGGTGACGGTCACCTTGTCGCCGGCCTTGAGGGCATCCTTCCCGGCCGTGCCGCCGTCGGTGTAGAAGCGCCATTCCTCCTTGCCGAGGTCCAGGGTGAAGCTGTCGGCGGCGACTTCCTTCACCGTGCCGGTCTTCTGGTAGCTGGCGGCAGCGGCGGCCCAGCCGAGGGCGGCGCCGAGCACGGCCGTGGCCGACAGGATGGCAAGCGACTTCATGCGCATGGGGCTCTCCTTTGGAAAAGGTGCCCCAAGGCTAGCAGCCTCTCCGGGGTTGACAAGCACTACACCAGCGCCAGCAATCCGACGAGGTAGAAGCTCAGGTCGACACTCAACTCGAAGCGGTGTTTCCCGGTCGTGAAGCGTTCGTGATAGAGCCAGAGGTACAGCACTGGATAGGCCGCGCAGATCACCAGCACCACGGCCACGGCCAGGGGATGCCCTCCCTGCTGGCGGCTGTCGAAGGTGAGCCAGAGCGTGCCCGCCAGCAGCGAGCCGAGGAGGCCCACCAGCACCACCTTCGTGGCCATCTTGCCCATGAGGATCGGCAGGGTCTCCTTGCCCACGATCTGGTCATTCTGCATGTCCCGGATCTCGTAGATCACCGTGCGGACGAAGGCCAGGACGCCCACCAGGAAGACGGCTGCGAAGGCGCGGAGATCCCAGGCGCGCCCCTCCTGCCAGACCGGCATGACGACCGCGACCGTGGCCAGGGCCAGGGCCACCACCACATCCTTGGAACCCGGTATGTTCCGCAGGCTCAGGATCCGCCTGCCGACCTGGAACCGCTGCTTGTAGGCGGCACCCACCAGCGAGGCCCCCGCCGCCACGGCCAGGGCCTTCAGCCCCTGGCTGGCCGCCAGGCCGAGGGTCGCGACCAGGGCCGCTCCGGCCGAGGCCAGCAGGGCGATCCGGTTGCGCTGCAGGAACCGGGCCCGGGCCGGTCCCTTGGCGCCGAGGCCCAGTGGATCCAGAAACGGGGTGAGGAGGTACATGGCCAGCACATAGGTCGCGGCCAGCACCGGATAGCGCCATCCCAGGGGCAGGCCCAACCACTTATGCACGCCCAGGGTCATGAGGCCGGCGCCCATCGCCAGCAGCGAGGAACTGCCGAAGGCGGCCTGGGCGAAGCTGCGCCAGCGGCTGGGGCCATCCCCCAGCTGCTCCAGAACATCCACGACCTCGTCCACCAGCCAGGTGGGCGTGGAGGCGCCCGCCAGCACGCCCACGGTTTCGCGGCCCGTGAAGGCGCTGAGGTCCAGCTCCGCGGCGGTCTCCACATACTGCACCGGCTTGCCGTAGTGGTGGGCCAGCTCGGCCAGGTGCTTCGTGTTGCTGGAGGCCTTGCCCCCCACGACGATCACCGTGTCCACGGTGCGGGCCAGTTCCTTGGCCTCGTCCTGCCGCATCCAGGTGTCTTCACAGATGGTGTTCTCGAAGACCGCATCGCCCGCGCGGGTGCGGATGTAATCCGAGATCGCGTGGTAGTCCTTCACCGTGAAGGTCGTCTGCGCCACCACCAGCACCTTCTTCAGCTGGTCATCCGTCAGCGCCTGGGCCTCGGCCATGTTCGCGACGATGACGGAGCCGCTCTCTGCGAAGCTGCGATGCGCCACGCTCTCGGCGTGCCCGTGGCTGCCCAGGATCACCGTGAAGTAGCCCTTGGGGCTCCACTTCTTGATCTTGTGGTGGACCTTGGCCACCTCGGGACAGGTGGCATTGACGATCTTCACTTCGCCCCGCGCCTGGCGCTCCTTGAGCCCCCGCAGGTCCTGGATGGGAATGCCGTGGGCCCGGATCACCACCGTGCCGTTCTGCACTTTGTCAGGCGTCTCGGCCACAGCCACGCCCCGCTTGCCGATGAGATCCAGGGCCTGCGGGTTGTGGATGAGCGGACCCAGGGTCTGGACGGCGCGGCCGTCGTTGCGGACCGAGGCCTCCAGCACCGCGTCCATGGCGCGTTTCACGCCCCAGCAGAAACCCGCGGTCTTGGCGACGATCACCTTCATGGCAGCCCCACAATCCTGACCACATTGGTCAAGTTATTCATCATAGCGCAGAGGCGGGAACAAGGGCTCGATCTCAGGGTTCCCGCCTCGGAAATTATTCATTACCCATGAATCATCATTAACTGGAACCCCGATGCCTCCGGGAGTAGAGTCTCGTCGGCCCCTGTGGTGGTCCAGATGGATGCGGCTTCCTCTCGACGAACAGGCAGGATGGCGGCCCCTCAGCCCGTCCGGGAGGGCCGTGAGCACCCGCCCATGCGCCCTCCCTGTGAACCAGCCCCCGCCTGAGGGCGGGCCGGCCACGCATGCCCCAGACCAAGGAGAACCGACATGCTGATGACGGAGCGCGAATTCCTGGCGGCGGAAATCCAGAACCTGGTCGACAAGTACGGCCGCCAGCGCACCTCCCTGGTGCCCATCCTCCAGGAGGTGAAGCGCAAGTACCACAAGATCGACAGCTATGCCATGCAGGTCACGGCCGACCTGCTCGGCATCCATCCGGTGGAAGTGAACAGCGTCGTGTCCTTCTATGCCTTCCTCGGCGACCGCCCCCAGGGCCGCTATGTGATCCGCCTCTGCCGCACCATCTCCTGCGACATGGCGGGAAAGGCCCGGGTCATGCGGCAGCTCGAGAATGATCTGGGCATCTTCTTCGGGCAGACGACGCCGGACGGGAAATTCACCCTGGAATGGGCCAACTGCATCGGCATGTGCGACCAGGGGCCCGCCCTGCTGGTGAACGAGCGCGTCTTCACCCGCGTCACCCCGGAATCCGTGCACGCCATCCTCGAGGAGTGCCGCCGGGCCTTCGGACAGCACGCCACGGAACGGAAGGAGGTTCACCTCGCATGAGCCAGATTCCGACCTTCAGCCACATGCCCCCAGACATCGGCCTGCAGCGGGCCCTGGGACGGACCCCGGCGGAGATCGTCCAGGAGATCACCGCCTCCGGATTGAAGGGCCGCGGCGGCGCCGGGTTCTCCACCGGCACCAAGTGGGCCCTGGCGGCCGAAGCGCCCTCCGACCAGAAGTTCATCCTCTGCAACGCGGATGAAGGCGAACCGGGGACCTTCAAGGATCGCGTGATCCTCCAGGAACACGCGGACCTGGTCTTCGAAGGCATGACCATCGCCGCGCTCGCCGTCGGAGCGAAAGAAGGGATCCTCTTCCTCCGGGGCGAGTACACCTACCTGCGCGCCCACCTCGAAGCCGTCCTGCAGCAGCGCCGGAGCCGGCACCTGCTGGGGGAGGACATCCTCGGCTTCCAGCCGGGGTTCGACATCCGCATCTTCATGGGGGCCGGCGCCTACATCTGCGGCGAGGAGACCGGTCTGATCGAGTGCCTCGAAGGGTTCCGCGGCGAGCCGAGGAACCGGCCGCCCTACCCCGTCCACCAGGGCTTCCTGGATCGTCCCTCGGTCGTCAACAATGTGGAGACCCTGGCCTGGGCGGCCTGCATCCTGCAAAAGGGGGCGGCGTGGTTCCGGAAGGTCGGAACCGAGATGAGCACGGGCATCAAAATCTTCAGCATCTCGGGCGACTGCGAACGGCCGGGCGTCTTTGAGTTTCCCATGGGCATCACCGTCAAGGAGCTGCTCCGGAATGTGGGCGGGGAGAACGCCCGGGCCGTCCAGATCGGGGGCGCTTCGGGCCAGTGCATCCCGGCCTCGCAGTTCGATCGGGCCATCGCCTTCGAGGACATCCCGACGGGTGGGTCCGTGATCGTCTTCGGCCCCCAGCGGGACATGCTGGATGTCATCGAGAACTTCCTCGGCTTCTTCGCCGACGAGTCCTGCGGCCAGTGCACGCCCTGCCGACTCGGGAATCGGAAGCTGCTGGAGGGCGTGAAGATGCTCAAGGCGGGCACCTGCTCCATGGCCTACCTCAATGAGCTCTGCGCCCTCGGCGAGACCATGATGATCGCCTCCAAATGCGGGCTCGGGCAGAGCAGTCCCTGCGCCTTCCTCTCCGTGGTCCGCAACTTCCGGGAGGAACTCATGGGACGCGCCCACCCCCTGGTCCACGCGTGAGTGAAGGGGAATCGACCATGACCGAAGCCACCGTCTCTGAGCGCCCCCGCCGGGCCCCGGCCAGTCAGCAGAACCAGAACGCCCCACCCCCCGGCCCCCTGGGCAGCGAAGCTGAAGTCGCCCTCACGCTCGACGGGCAGGAGGTGAAGGTGCCTGTCGGGACCAGCATCCTCGAGGCGGCGCGGAAGCTGGGAACCCACATCCCCACCCTGTGCCACCACCCGGATCTCTGCGTGGCCGGCGTCTGCCGGATCTGCTCCGTCGAGGTCGAGGGCCTGCGCGCGCTCCAGGCGGCCTGCACCTTCCCGGTGACGGCTCCCATCCAGGTCAGGACCCATTCCAAGAAGGTCCGGCTGGCCCGGCGCCACATCGTCGATCTCCTGTTGAGCGACCACTATGGCGACTGCTACGCCTGCCGGAGAAACAACAACTGCGAACTCCAGGATCTGGCCCGGGAATACGGCGTGGACATGTTCCGATTCGGCCACCCTGAGCGGCCCCGCCATGAGATCGACGGATCCTCCTACTCGGTGGTCCGCGACAACAACAAGTGCGTGATGTGCCGCCGATGCGTCCGCACCTGCATCGACCTCCAGGAGGTGGGCGCCATCGAGGTGCTGGGACGGTCGGATCACAGCCACATCGCCCCGTACCTCGGCAAGCCGCTGGGCGATGTCGTCTGCATCAACTGCGGGCAGTGCATCAACCGCTGCCCCACCGGCGCGCTCCATGCCCAGGACTACACAGACGAGGTCTGGGCCGCCATCGACGACCCGGGCAAGCATGTGGTGATCCAGACCGCGCCCAGCCCGCGCGCCGCCATCGGGGAATGCTTCGGCCTCCCCGCAGGGCACGCCCTCACCTTTGAGCTCAACACGGCCCTGAAGCGCGCCGGGTTCGACAGGGTCTTCGACACCAACTTCACGGCGGACCTCACGATCCTCGAGGAGGGCACGGAACTCCTGATCCGGCTGAAGAAAGTACTGCTACAGGAGGAATCCGTCGCCCTGCCCCAGTTCACGAGCTGCAGCCCCGGCTGGGTGAAATACCTCGAGCACTTCTATCCCGAGTACATCCCGAACCTCTCCACCGCCAAGAGTCCGCAGCAGATGTTCGGCGCCATCATCAAGACCTACTACGCCCGGACCCATCACATCCCCGCCGAGGACATCGTCACCGTGGCCCTGATGCCCTGCTCGGCCAAGAAGTTCGAATGCAACCGGCCCGAGATGGACGCCAGCGGCTTCAAGGATGTGGACTACGGCCTCACCACCCGGGAGCTGGCCAAGATGATCCGCGAGTCCGGCATCCGGCTCCCGGACATGCCGAAGACCGGGTTCGACGCGCCCTTCGGGACCGCCACCGGCTCCGGCGTGATCTTCGGCGCCACCGGAGGCGTCATGGAGGCGGCCCTCCGCTCGGTCCTCGAACTGGTGTCCGGCGTCAAGGTGGAGGATCTCTTCGCCCATGCCGACATCAAGCCTGTCCGGGGTTTCGAGGGCATCCGCTATGCGGAGATCCCGATTCCGGAGGTGGGGCCCGTCCCGGCGATCCTCGCGGACCATTTCTCGAGCTGGGAGTTCCTCCGGGGGGCCACGCTGAAGGTCGCGGTGGCCCACGGCACGGCCAACGCGAAGAAAGTCATGGAGGACATCAAGGCGGGCGGCCTCTTCAGCCAGTGCCATTTCATCGAGTTCATGGGGTGCCCGGGCGGATGCATCGGCGGGGGCGGCCAGCCCATCCCCACCTCGCCCGAGATCCGGGAAGCCCGGGCCAGGGCCATCTACGCCGAGGATTCCGCCTATCCGATCCGCAAATCCCACGAGAACCCGGATGTCCTGAGGATCTATTCCGAGTTCCTGAAGGAAGGGCCCTGCGGCACCAGAAGCCACCGCCTGCTCCACACGCACTACACGGAGCGGGGGAAATACATCGAATAGAACCGGGGGCCCTATTTCTTGGCGGGCACCTGGATCATGGGCGTGGCGCCCCCCATGGGGGTGATGATCAGGTTGCCCTTGGCCCCAATGTCCCGCAGGGCCTGGATGCGCTGGTACTCGATGATCTGGGGCGTCAGGCTCTGGCTCACGATCTGCTGGGCCCGGGCCTGACCTTCGGCTTCGATGCGTTTGCGCTCCGCCTCCTGCTTCTCCTTCTGCAGGACGAAGGCCATCTTCTGGGCGTCCTGGTCGGCACTGATCTTGTCGTTGATGGACTTGGTGATCTGGTCCGGCAGGATGACATTGCGGAGCAGCATCTGCTCCAGGGTGATGCCCCGGCCTTCAAAGGCGGCCCGAAGGGTCTTGGACACCTGATCCACGAAGGCTTGGCGCTTGGAGGTGTACAGCTCCGTGGCGGAGAGACTGGCGGCGGCATCCCGCAGGCTGGCCCGGATCTCGCTGCGCACGATGCGCGCCTCCACATCCGGTCCGATGGTCCGGTAGATCTCCGGCAGGCGGGCCTGCTGCAGCGAGTAGAAGATGGTGGCATCCAGCTTCACGGTGAGGCCGTCGCTGCTGATGACGGAGATGGAATCGTCGCCCTTGTGCTGTCCCTCGTCTGACACGGTCGACATCGTGTAGTTCCGGGTGCGGACCTCCATCTCCACCACCTGGGCGAAGGGGTTGATGAAGTGGAGGCCCGAGGGCAGCGGCTCGGGGTTCACCTTGCCGAACAGCACCTGGATGCCCGCCTGCCCCGGGGGCACCACCACGGCCATGGAGGCCAGGAACATGACCGCCCCGAGCCCCAGGCCGATCCATTGCAGAATGGCCAGACGGGCCGACAGGGGGAATTCCACCTTGGTCTTCCATCGCCAGGCCAGAACACCAACCACGAGCAGTAGGACGGCGATGAGAACCACAATGCACCTCCAAGGCGAGTCAGGTTAACAGGCCTGCTTGACGCCACCCGCCGGCGCGCCCGGTACCTGGCGCGGCGAGGCCCCCGCCTTCCAGCAGGGGCCCCGGTTTGTGCAGCGTTGGTGTGGCGTCGGATCAGTCTTCGACCACCGCGAACGCGGGGGCCGCGTCCGTGGCCTCGCGGACCGGCCGGGTCTCCTCGGCGGTCCTCCAGCCCCAGGCGCCGATGACAGCCTTGAAGGTGAAGATGATCACGGCGAGGGCGCCGAGACCGAAGAGGGTATCCCCGGGGACGCGCATCCAGGTGAACGCACGCATGAGGGGGCTCTGCACCACCTCGGCGCTACGGGCGTACCAGGTGCCGTGTTCGAGGCTCTGCGCCATCTGGTAGAAGCCGCTGGGCACCAGCGAGAACGCCAGCATCATGACGAGGCCCAGGTTCAGGCCCCAGAAGCCGTACTTCAGCCACTTCTCATCCCAGGCCTTGTCCGGCGTCATGCCGCGCAGGGCGAAGAGCATGAGCGAGATGGCGAGGAAGCCGTAGACGCCGAAGAGGGCGGCATGGCTGTGGATGGGCGTGGTGTTGAGCCCCTGGCCGAAGTAGAGCACCGAGGGCGGGTTGATGAGCATGCCGAAGACGCCGGCGCCCAGCAGGTTCCAGAAGCAGACCGCCGCGAAGTACTTGAACGGCCACTCGTAGCCGCTGCCCAGGGCGCGGCCGGCCTTCAGGCTCATGGCGATCTCGAAGCCCACGATGGTGAGGGGCACGATCTCCAGGGCGCTGAACACGGAGCCCAGGGCCGCGATGGAGGCCGGGGAGCCCGTGTAGTAGAGGTGGTGGAAGGTGCCGATGACGCCGCTGCCCAGGAACAGGCCCATGGACAGGCTCACAGCGCGGAGCGCGGTGCCTTCGCGCAGCAGGCCCATGCGGGTGGAGAGCAGCGCGATGGCGACGGTGGCGAAGACCTCGAAGAAGCCCTCCACCCAGAGGTGGACCACCCACCAGCGCCAGTACTCGGCCATGGCGATGTGGGTCTCGCGGGTGTACATGAAGCCCGCGGAGTAGAAGAGCGGGATGGCGATGGCCGAGAGCACGAAGAGCTTGAGCAGGCCCAGGCGGCCCTTCTCCCCCTTCAGCGCGGGCAGCAGGGACCGGAGCACCAGCACCAGCCAGATGACCATGCCCGCCGTCAGCAGGATCTGCCAGAGGCGGCCCAGTTCCACATATTCATAGCCCTGGTGGCCCAACATGAAGGAACCGGACAGCTTGCCCAGGATGGCCTGGTGGGCGCCGGCCAGCGCGCCGACCACCACCACCACGAGGGCACCGAGCAGGCCGGCCACGCCGAGCCACTGGCCCTTGGGCTCCTTGGCGCTGAGCTTGGGGCCCAGGTAGAGGCCCGTGGCCAGCCAGCAGGTGGCGATCCAGAAGACCGCCAGCTGGAGGTGCCAGGTGCGAGAGGCCGCATAGGGCAGGATGCGCGACAGATCCAATCCGTAGAGGCCGTTGCCTTCCACCGCATCATGGGCCGTCATGACGCCCATGCCGATCTGCACCAGGAACAGGGCCATGGCCACCGCGAAGTAGAGGGCAGACCAGCGCTGGCTGGGCGTGGCCGGGGCGGGTGGGATGGGCTTGGGGTCGGGGAACTCCTCCGCAGGCTGGTGGGCGTGGTGCCACACCATGAGACCCACCCCCAGGATCAGCAGGATGATCGACAGGATGCTCCAGAGGTGGCTGATGGGCGTGATGGCGTTGCCCACCAGGGGCTCCTGGGGCCAGTTCTGGGTGTAGCTGTGATCCGCACCGGGACGCCGGGCCGCAGCAGCCCAGGCGGTCCACAGCCAGAAGTCGGCCACGCGCTCACCTTCCTCCAAGGTGGGGATCCATCGAGCGGGAATGGCGGCGCCCTTGTCGCCCTCCACCGCGACCTTCGCCAGTTCAGCGCGGGCCTGAAGGTAGGCCTTGGCCTGCGCCGCGTTCAGCGTCAGGGTGCCGGTGGATGATTCATACCTGTTGCTCTGAAATATGGATATGGTGCTGGCCTTGGCATCGGCGGCGGAGACACCCTGGACCTTCACCCCCTCGAGGGTGTGCGCGGCCCACTGGTGCAGGGCCTTCGCCGACCAGTCAGGTGCCAGGTAAGCACCGTGACCCCAGATGGATCCGATGTGCTGGCCACCGTGTCCCAGGTAGCTGACCTGGCCTTCGAGGATCTGCCCCGGGCCCACCAGCTGGGTGCCATCCTCGGCCACCACGCGCTGCGGGATGGGCGGGGCATTCTGGGCGATCTGCCGCCCTCCCAGGCCCAACACGCCAAAGCCCGCGAGGAGCACCAGCAACACCAGCCACCACCTTGCCTTCATCGAAGCCTCCATCTCGCGCGCTCACCGGGCGCCGGGAAGCAGTGTTCCACAATTTTCCATATTTAGGACCATGTATTCTTAATTGTGATCTCGGACACGCACCTTCCAGCCCGGGCGCCCATCGGGCCCTGGCAAAACCTCTGGCCCCGGGGCCGGGATTCCAAGTACCTTGGCTTTGGTTCCCCTGATCTCTGAAAGGGATTTCTAGCCCATGGCCCATCCCGCCCTTCTGCCCGTCGTCCTCACCTGCAACACGGACCTGCGCTTCATCGACCTCATTCAGGTGGTGGGCGCGGAATTCTTGAAGCACCTCAGCTTCAGCCAGGAGGATGGCGAGCGTCTTTGGCTGGCGATCCAGGAGGGCATCGCCAACGCCATGCGCCATGGGAACAAGCTGGTCAAGGACAAGCCCGTGAAGGTGACCTTCACGCCCAAGGTAGATCGTTTCGAGATCCGGATCGAGGATCGCGGCCCGGGCGTGGATCTGGAGGCCCTGCCCGACCCGAACCTGCCCGAGAACCTGCTCAAGCCTGGTGGCCGCGGCGTCTTCTTCATGCGGCAGGTCATGGACGAGGTGCACATGGAGCGCCATCCGCAGGGATCGACCCTGGTGCTGGTGAAGGCCCGCAAGGTCCGCGAGCCCCATCCGTGAATTCGGGCCCGAACCAGGTGGACTGGCGCCGCCGGGCCCTTTGGCTCTCCGCCCTGACCATCGGGTACAACCTGGCGGAAGGACTCGTCTCCATGGCCTTCGGCTGGGCGGACGATTCGGTGGCCCTCTTCGGCTTCGGCGCCGACAGCTTCATCGAGGTGGCCTCAGCCCTGCTGGTGCTGTGGAAGCTACTGGATCACGGCAACCTTGAGCGTGAGCGCAAGGCCACCCGGAGCATCGGCTGGCTGTTCCTGGCCCTGGCCCTGGGCATCGCCGGAGGGGCCCTCCTCCAGCTCACGACCCGCGTCCATCCACCCACCACCCTGCCGGGCCTGGTCATCTCGGCCCTGTCCCTGACCTTCATGGTCTTCCTGTGGCGCGCGAAGCTCCGGGTGGCCCGGGCCCTGGACAGCGCCACCGTGGAGGCCGATGCGGCCTGCAGCCTGGCCTGCATCCAGCTGTCCGTGGTCCTCTTCGCCGGCAGCCTGCTGTTCCTGCTCCTGCCCGCCCTCTGGTGGGTGGATGCCGCCGCGGCGCTGGGCCTGGCGCTGCTCATCGGGAAGGAGGGCCTCGGCATGATCCGCGCGGCCCGGAGCGCGGCCTTCACCGGCGGCTGCGGTTGCGGGCACTGACCGTGGCTACGGATGGGCCTCTGGATTGAGCACGCCGCACTCGGCCGGAATCCGGACATAGAACACGGAGAGGCCCTCGCGCTCGATGGAGGCCAGCAGGCGGTCCGCCTCCTCGTCCGAGGCCATGAACGAGACTTCCACCGGCAGGTCCCCCGCCAGCTCGATGAAGTGGTCCGCGTGGATGAGGCCGTGGCGGCCGAACCCGGCGATGGCCTTCACGGCCGAGCCCCCCTTCAGCCCCAGCCCGCGGGCGTGCTTCAACAGCCACTCGTAGACCAGGATCCCGTGCCGGGTGCGGTCCTCCTGGACATAGAAGATCAGATAGGTGCCTCTCATGACGCCTCCTCAGGCTTTCACGAAGACCTTGACCGTCAGCAGGCCCAGCAGCGTCATGGACAGGGAACCCGCCAGGTGGATCGCCATGTGGCCGGCAGCCCAGGCGTATTCTCCGCGGGTCAGGAGGTGCACCGCCTCGGCGGAAAAGGTCGAGAAGGTGGTGAGCCCCCCCAGAAACCCCGTGATGATGAGGAGCCTTGCTTCGGGCGCCAAGCCCGGGTGCTGGGCGAACACGGCGACGGCCACGCCCACAAGGTAGCCCCCCAGCAGGTTCGCCGCCACCGTACCCAGGGGAAGGCTCGGCACCAGGGGATTCAGCAGCGCGCCAAGGCCCCAGCGCAGCCAAGCCCCGAGCGCCGCGCCCACGCCGACCGCGAGAAAAGAATGAACGCCCATGCCTGTGTCCTCCAGGATCCACAGGCGTCATCAGCCATCCAGGCGGTTATGGGGCGGACGCCATCGCCGGAATCAGCCTATCACTTGGCCAGGTCGCCTGCCTTCACGAAGCGCACCAGCCCCTTGCTGCGCGCCACGAGTTTCTCGAGGGCCTCCACGGTCTCGGGGTAGATGTGGCCGATGATGAGGACTGAGCCGTCCTTCTCCGCCAGCTTGATGGCCCGGTCCCACTGTTTCTCCATCTCGGGGAAGGCCTTGTCGTCATCCAGGAAGACGCGCCGCTGGACCGTGGGGATGCCCAGCTTCTCCGCCACATCGAAGGCCACGCTGTCCTTCTCCGTGCGGCTGTCCACGAAGAAATACTTCCGGGCCTTGATCTCCTGGAGCACCCAGCCCATGCGCAGGCGGTCCGGCGTGATGCGGCTGCCCATGTGGTTGTTCACGCCCACGCGGTGGGGGACTTCCTCCAGGGCCATGCGCACCCGGCGGCGGACCTCCGCTTCGGGCAGGTTGTAGAGGATGGCGTTGGGCCCGGGATCACGGCTGGGGCCGGGGTAGCCGATGGGCTCCATGGGCAGATGCAGCATCACCTCTTTGCCCAGGCGATAGGCGATGTCGGCGCTCACCCGCGTGTGCTCCTGGTAGGGCAGGACCGCCACGCTGAAGGCCACGGGCAGGCTGCACAGCCGCGTCACCAGTTCCGGCTGCACATAGCCGAGGTCGTCGATCACCAGGGCCAGCACCGGCAGGGGGCGCGCAGGCTCCGGGCTCGGGGGCTTGGTGGCTTCCGGGGCGGGGGTCACCTTGGGCTCGGCACTTTTCTTCTCGGGCTTTTTGGGCTCGGGCTTCGGGGCCTCCCGCTTGGCCGGGGCCTCCCGCTTGCCGCACCCCTGCTGGCCCAGCAACAGGCCCACGCCCAGGCCCAGCAGCAGCGTGAAGGCCCCCCAGGCCACCAGGGCCAGGGTGGAGGTGCGCTTCCCCTTCCCTCGGGCCAACTAGGAGGCCTTCGCGACGGGCTTGGCAGCGGGCGGCGGCGCCTGGAGGGCGGTCAGCACCTTGGCCAGCGCATCGTCCGCATCGGCGAGCCGCAGCACCTGATCCGGCGCCACGCCCTGGCGATCGAGCTTTTCACCGCCCGCGCCGAGCCAGCGGCGGGAGACCAGTTCCACGGCCCCGCCCTGCTTCAGTGGGAAACGGCTCCGCTCGACGCCCAGGCCCAGGGTCTTCTCGCCGAAAGCCTTCGCACCGCCCTTCTTCAGGCATGCGGCGAGGGCCTCGGAGGCACCGAGCGTGGAGCGGCCCATCAGCAGCGCCAGGCGCGCGAAGGGCGCGCCGGAGCCGACCACCGCCACCGGACGATCGGGCTTACCGGCCTCCTGGAGGGTGCCGAAGGTCTCCTTGGCCCCCAGGAGGCCGGCCACGGCCGCCGCTTCTTCCATCGATCCCTTGGCGCACTGGCGCAGGTCCAGCACCAGCGTCTGGCTGCGGTCCACGGAAGCCAGGAGTTTCTTCAGCTCTTCGGCGCGACCGGGAGCCAGGTCGGGCAGGGTCAGCAGCGTCGCGCCGGCGCCCTGCTTGAGGATCGCGGGGGCCGCTGCGAGGCGCTGCCGATGGAGCGTGGTCTTGGCCAGGTCGCCCGTGGCGTTGGAATAGCGGTAGAGATCCAGCGTCGAGCCCTCCTCGCCACGCAGGCGGCGTTCCAGCGCCCAAGAACTGAGTCGGCCCACCGAATCCCCATCGACCTTGCGGATCACATCTCCCGCCTGGATGCCAGCCTTGGCCGCGGGTCCGCCAGGCACCACCGCCAACACCGTGGCATAGAGGTTGCCGCGCTTCATCACTGTGAGCCCGGCCTCGGCGGGGCCGGGATCCGGCAGGCGCAGATCCTCCGCCGACAAGTAGGCATTCAAAGGGTGGGATCGCTCGAGCACGGCCTGGACACCGCCGGAGACGACCTTCTCCATGTCCGGGGCATCCACATAGTTCTGCTGCACCAGGGCCAGCACATCCTGGATATCGGACAGGCCCGCGAGCGGATCCTGCGGCACGGGCCTGCCCCCGGGCTTGGCCACCACCTTGGGCGGCGTGCCCTGCTGGAGCACCGGCAAGGTGAACGCAGTCACGAGGGGAAGCGAGAAGACGGAGAGCCAGGTGCGGGCGTGCATGGCCTCAGTGTAGGGGCTTATTCCGCCCGGCGGCTACGCCTTCAGATCGAGGGTGGCCTTCAGGCGCTCGTCTTCGGCTTTCAGGACCTTGAGGTTGGCCTTGTACATGAGGTCGAAGCCCATGCCCTGCACCGCTTCCGAGGCCAGATCCACATTCGAGGCGCCGGGGACTCCCGGGGCCTGATCCTCGGGCGCGCCCTGCACCCGGACGCCGCCACCGGGTTCGGCCACGAAGGCCACCCGTTTCGCCCGGAAGCCATCGGACTGGATGTTGGCCACATTGTTCGCCTGCACGGCCAACCCCGCGCTGGCCGCGCGCAGTCCCGAGAGGGCGATGCCAAATCCATCCATGGAGCTGGTATCGGCCAGACCCGCCCTAACCTTGAGCGCCCCGGAACCAGTCGCTGCCGGACTGGAACCCCTTCTGCTTGACCACGATCTGGGCGTGCCGGGCCAGAGCCAGGTCGATGAGCCGGGTCAGCAGGTCCGCATAGGGCACGCCGCTGGCCGCCATCATCTTGGGATACATGGAGATGCTGGTGAACCCCGGGATGAAGTTCAGCTCGTTGAGGAAGACCCGCCCCGTGAGCCGCTCCAGGAAGAAATCCACCCGCGCCATGCCGTAGCCATCCGAGGCCGCGAAAGCCCTGGCCGCCAGCTTGCGCACCAGGTCGGCCAGTTCCTCGGGGATGTTCGCGGGGATCTCCGTGCGGCTCTTGCCGTGGAGGTACTTGTCCTCGAAGGTGTAGAACTCGTCGGCCACGATCACTTCGCCCGGCTGCGATACCTGGGGCTCGTCGCCCCCCAGCACCGCCACCTCGATCTCGCGGACATCCAGCCCCTGCTCCACCAGCACCCGGCGATCGAAGGTGAAGGCCCGATCCAGGGCCGCCGGCAGGTCTTCGGCGCGCTTCACCTTCTCCACGCCGATGCTGCTGCCCAGGTTGGCAGGCTTCACGAAGAGGGGCAGGCCGAGTTTGGCGCATTCCGCGAGGCAGACCGCGGCTTCGCGCTGCCACCGCTCCTCCGTGAGCCCCACATAGGGCACCACGGGCAGGCCTTCCGATTCCCAGAGGCGCTTGGTGATCCACTTGTCCATGCCTGCGGCCATCGCCAGCAGCCCCGCCCCCGTGTAGGGCCGGTGCAGCAGCTCCAGGTAGCCCTGGATCTGGCCATCCTCGCCTCCCGCGCCGTGCAGGGCATTGAAGAAGACATCCGGCAGCGGCGAGGCCTCCGCGCCTTTCTCCAAGGGCAGGAAGGGGTGGTCGCTCCGCTCCGGCAGCTCGCCCGCCGCCAGCCGAGCAAAGGGATCGCCGAGGACGGCCCACACGCCATTGCGGGCGATGCCCATGGGCCGCACCTGGAACCGCACCGAATCCAGGTGTTCGGCGATGGCCCGGGCCGTGACGATGGAGACTTCGTGTTCGGGGGATTCCCCGCCGAAGAGAAGGCCGACGCTCAGTTTCTCGCTCATGGTCCCACTTTAGCACTCGGTCACGGCCCCTCTCGGGCCGGGGATCCAGGTCTGGAACGACGCAGATCACATTTAAGAATTGTTGATTTATTTACTATGTTATTTCTTCTTCCCGGGGATGGCCCCCCGACGGGAAGACACCATGAGCGAACTCCTCAACAACCGGGAACACCGGATCGCCACCCTCAAGGAGGTCATCCTCCACCTGCACCGGGGTGAGGCGCCCGAGCAGGTGAAGGGGCGCCTCGCCCAGCTGGTGGGTGAGGTGGATGCCAGTGAGATCGCCGCCATGGAGCAGTCCCTCATGGCCGACGGCATGAGCCCCGAGGAGGTGAAGTCCATGTGCGACCTCCACGCGGAGGTGCTCCAGGACACCGTGACGCAGCCCAAGGCCCAGGCGCTGCCTGCGGGGCATCCCGTGGACACCTTCCGCCGGGAGAACCGGGCTGTGGAAAGCGCCATCGGCACCGCCCGGGAGCAGGTTGCGGCCCTGGAGTCCGTGGCGGACCAGGCCTACCCGACCACCGAGCGACTGGCCGTGCTGGGGGCCTTCAACGCCCTCATGGATGTGGACAAGCACTACCAGCGCAAGGAGCACCTGGTCTTCTCCGTCCTGGAGCGCCACGGCAACACCGGCCCTTCCAAGGTCATGTGGGCCAAGGACGACGAGGTGCGCGACCTCCTCAAAGGGGCCATCGAAGTGCTGCGGGAGGAGAGCCTCAGCGGCGCTGAGTTGAAGATCCTCGTCCCCACGGTGCTGCGTCCCGCCCTGGCCGCGCTGGAATCCATGATCTACAAGGAGGAGACCATCCTGCTGCCCATGTGCCTGGGCCTCTTCACCGAGGAGGAATGGGGCGAGGTCTGGCGGGACAGCCCGCGCTATGGCTGGTGCCTGGTGGAGCCCGCCGCGGGCTACGCGCCGCCCGTAGCCACCCTCCCCGAGGATCCCATCCACCTGCCCGAGGCCTCGGCCGTGGCCTTCCCCAGCGGCTCCCTCAGCTTCCAGCAGCTCATCGGCATCTTCTCCTCGCTGCCCGTGGACATCACCTTCGTGGACGCGAACGACCGCGTGGCCTTCTTCAGCGAGGGGCCCGACCGGGTCTTCGCCCGCAGCCGCACCATCCTGGGCCGCGAAGTGAAGCACTGCCACCCACCCAAGAGCGTGGATGTGGTGGAGCGCATCCTCAGCGACTTCAAGGCTGGCCGCCAGACCGTGGCGGAATTCTGGATCCAGATGCAGGGAAAGTTCATCCACATCCGCTACTTCGCTGTGCGCGACGAGGCCGGGGCCTACCTGGGCACCCTCGAGGTGACCCAGGACCTCACGCGCCTGCGGGCCCTGGAGGGGGATCGCCGCCTGCTCGAATACGACGCCCCGGCCCAGGCCTGAGGCCCCCATGAACATCACGCCCGAAACGAAGATCGGCGCCTTCCTTGAGGCCCACCCCGAGCTGCAGGAGGCCCTCATCGCGCGGGTTCCCGAGTTCGCCAAGCTGCGGAACCCCATCCTCCGCAGGACGGTGGCGAAGCTGGCCACCGTGGAGCAGGCGGCCCGCGTCGCGGGCCTCCCCACCGCGGAGCTCGTGCGCTTCCTCCGGGAGCTGACCGGCGAAACCACAGCAACCCCCGGCCGGGCCGACGAGATCCCGGTTGAGGATCCCCGGCCCGAGTGGGCGCAACCTGCCTCCGTGCGCTCCACCCTGGATGCCGATGGGTTGCTGGCGGCGGGCGAGCACCCTCTGGCCCGCACCCGCCGGGCCCTGCTGACCCTGGCGCCCGGCGAGGCGCTGCAGCTCCTGAGCCCCTTCCGCCCGGAACCCCTGCTGGAGCAGTTCCGACAGGAGGGCCTTCCCTGCTGGTGCGAGGCCGAGGGCATGGGCCGCTTCCGCACCTGGATCCTCAAACGCTGAGGCAGGCCGGAGGGACCTTTGATCCTGGGGCCAGCCCGGATGCGCTAGGCTGATTCCCCATCCTTGTCGGAGTGACCGTGCGGTCGGCCATTTATCCAGGCTCCTTTGATCCCGTGACCCTCGGTCACTGGGACCTCATCCAGCGGGCGGCGAAGCTCGTGGACCGGCTCGTGGTGGCCGTCCTCCACAACCCCGCCAAGTCCCCCGCCTTCAGCGTGGATGAACGGGTCGCCATGCTGAAGGAACTCACGGCCACCCTGCCCCAGGTGGAAGTGACCACCTTCCATGGCCTGCTGGTGGACTTCGCCAAGGCGCAGAACGCCCAGTTCATCATCCGGGGCGTGAGGGCCTTCAGCGATTTCGAATACGAGTTCCAGATGGCTCTCATGAATCGGAAGCTGGCCCCGGAGCTGGAGACCGTCTTCCTCATGCCCAAGGAAAAGTACAGCGCCGTGAGCAGCCGCTTCGTCCGTGAGATCGGCAGCATGGGCGGCAACTTGTCGGAACTGGTGCCCGAGATCCTGCGGACCCGCATCTCGGAGCGGCTCCTCAAGGGGTAGAAGCCGAGGGGGCGGCCGGGGCCGCCCCCTCGGCTTCCTCATTTGAAGGTCATGTGGACCACCCGCACATCAGCGATCTTGCCGGCGGAATGGCAGAGGAAGCACTGCTCCTGCCGCACGAACTTGCCCCCGGCGGTGACGCTGGCACGGCTGCCGTAGAAGGTGCCGCCGTTGGTCTGCATGTGCGCGATGGCCAGGGAGCTGTCGTGGCAGTTGGAGCAGGCGGCCACATACGGGGAGTTCACCAGGGTGGTGCCTGCGGCCGCGGTGGTGGCGCCGGTGTTGGCGTTGTAGCTGAAGCCGGTCCCGAAGGCGAAGCCTGAACCGAAGGCCGCCGCGTAGGGGGACCAGTAGACACCGGGGATCGGCTCGCTGCCCGTGACGACCACATTCACCGGCGTGGGGACCGTGCCGGTGGCGACGGTGGTCCAGAGCAGGTCCGGCAGCTCGCCCGCATTGGTGGAGAGGCCGAAGTCGTAGGTGCCGGGAAGGTGGCAGGCCTCGCAGTTGTTCAGAACGCCCGGATAGGTGGTCTTCCAGTAGGTATCACCCGCGGAGGCTTCCCAGGAGAACTTGGCCTGCCGCTTGCCCGCGCCGTGGATGGCGTGGACGAAGTCCTTCATGTTCACGCCCCAGCCGTTGTTCACCCGCTGGCCGTTGTGGCAGAACTCGCAGGTCTGGGGATCGTTGCGCTGGCCCGCATGGAAGGCCTTGGTGGTGAACACGCCCATGGCGCCGTGGCAGTCCAGGCACTTCGCGTTCGCCACGATGGTGCGTCGGGCGGTGTTCGCGGGCCCCGTGGTCGTGCTTCCGGCGTTGAGCGGGAAACCGGCAGGCAGGGTCCCGCTGATGACCTTCGAGACATTGGGGGCCGGCACGCTGAGGCCGCCCTGCCCTGTTCCCGGCGAGCCCGCGACCCGCGGGATATAGGGGTATCCGGGCACATTGGTCTGGGTCAGGGGCTGGGTGAGCGTCAGGGCGTAGGTGTAGCCGATGCCCCCCGTGACCATCCCGGCGCTGGTGGGGATGTTCACGCCGGTCATGGTCAGCGTGTAGTAGCCGCTCGCATCCGGAGTGGCGCTCAGGGTGCCCTGGGCCGAGGCCGCCAGGGCCGCCCCGCCCATGTCCAGGTTGTCGCCGCGCCAGATGTTCTTGAGGTAGGTGCTGGCGGTGGCGTTCCAGTCTGCCGGATTGGCGATGCCGTCCTGGGGCACGGAGAAGGCGATGTAGAAGCTGGGGCCTCCCACGAAGTTGTCCATCATCTCCGTGACGGAGCCCGCAGCGTAGGTGTTGAAGACCACGGGCGCGCCATCCTTGAGGAACCGGAAGGTGAAGACCGGCTTGGCGGCGGCGTTGAGGGTCACGCTCTTCAGATCCCAGGTCACCTTGCTGGCCCCGGGAGGCAGGTTGTTGAGGAACGCTCCGACGAACGACGCGTTGGTGTTGTTGTTGGTCCCGCCCGTATTCCAGATGTTGGCGGGATCCGGTGGCACCACGGGCAGGTGGTTGAGCTTGACGCCCGCGGCCCCGTGGCAGCTGGAGCAGTTGACATCCGAGGTGGCCGCGCCTCCGGCATGGTTGGCGCCAGTCGTCCAATCCACGCGGTCATGGCACCCGCCGCAGGCGAAGCGGCTGGGATTGTTGAACCAGTTGTCGCCCTGCGGCGTGGTTGCGCTGGCGCTGTGGCACTTCACGCAGTTGCGGTGATCCTGGGGATAGGTGACCTCGTTGAACCCGATGCCGCCATAGGCGTAGCCGGTCTTGGTCAGTTCCTCCCCCATGTGGATCCGGTGGATGAAGGAGGGGAAGTCGCCCGATGCGTGGCCGTTGAGCTTGCCCGTCTCGCCGGACACCGTGATGGCGGTCACCGTGGCTTCGGCCCGCCCGTACTTGCGCTGATCGTTGTGGCAGATCACGCAGTAGCGGGTGTCCTGGCGACCGCTGCCGTGGAACTCGAACTTGGCATGGCAGCTGAAGCAGGACGACACATCGACGATCTCCCGCTGCTCGTTGGCGGCCGTGACCGCGGCACCCGTGGCGGGGATGAAGTCATAGGCTGCGTTGGCCGGATTCAGGATGGGTACCGAAACGACACCGCTGTTGAAGGCATCCGGGGTGTTGGTGCCCGTGCCACGAGCGGTACCGCCGACGAATACGGTCAGGCGGTGCGTCAGGTTGGGGTTGTAACTCACATCGCCCAGGTCGGCCTTGATGTTGGCGCCTGTGTAGGTCGCGGCATCCAGCAGGGCCTGGGTCTGGGTGATGTCCCGGCGGAAGGTGTAGCGGTAGGAGCCGTCGCCATTGTCGACCAGGGTTCCGATGTTGTCCGTGGTGGGCCGGGTGGGAACCCAGGTCGCGGGCGCCGCGGCCGTCGGGTTGGCAGTCACGATGTAATTGACCCAGATGCTCGGGCTTCCATTGGCGCCGGGCACCAGCTTGGCGAGCCCGAAGGCCATGTTGGCATAGCTGGCGAAGGCCGCCGAGGAGGCCTGGCTCTTGAACCCGAGGCCCTTGACCGGCACATTGTGGCCGTCGGTGACGGTGAAGGTCACCACCGGCGGAGAGCTGATCTGCATGCTGGTGACCGTGGCCTTGAGGGTCAGGGCGCCCCACTCGTCGGGCGTGTAGGTGGTGGCATCGATGGCGTATCCCGCGCCCGGCGCGCCGTTGGAACCGTCGGACCCGTTGGTGCCATTGGTCCCGTTCGTTCCGTTGAGGCCGTTCTGTCCGGCCGATCCCCTGCATCCGGCGATCGCCAGGGTGAGGGAGACCGCCACGGCCAGACCCCAGAACCCCTTGCGTGTGACGGGTTTCATACGACCTCCTTTGGACATGGCTGATGTTGCTGCATGGCTTGACGGGAACTCTCGAGGGTCGAAGCTGCGACCTGGATCGGTTGGAATCGCAGATTGCTAATTTAATTAATATTATTAATATCAATACTTAAATCAATCGTACGACATGATAGAACCTCTCTGATCCGAGACCTGGACCGGCTTCAGGTGGCATTGAAACTTAATTTAGGCTTTATGGAACCGGGCGGAAGCCCCCCCGGTGAAATAACGGCACCTCCCTGGGGGGAGCGCCTTCAGCTGATCTCCGCCAGCCTCAGCCGGACCTGTTCCCGCTTCAGCCAGGCTGCCTGCGCGTCGCTGAGGCCCAGGGCCAGGGTGCGGTCGGCGGCCTCCCGGCAGCGGGCCAGGAGGCGACGGTCCCGCACCAGATCGGCCACCTGGAACTGAGGAAGCCCCGCCTGGCGCACACCGAAGAACTCTCCGGGCCCCCGCAGTTCCAGATCGCGCTGGGCGATGCGGAAGCCATCCTGGGTCTCCACCAGCGTCTGCAGCCGTTCGGTCTCGGAACCGCTGATCATGAGGAAGTGGCTGCGGTGGGCGCCGCGGCCCACCCGGCCCCGCAACTGGTGGAGCTGGCTCAGGCCGAAGCGCTCGGCGTGATCCACCACCATCACCGTGGCGTTGGGCACATCCACCCCCACCTCGATGACCGTCGTGGCCAGGAGGATCTTCGCCTCGCCCGCCACGAAGCGCCCCATGCGGGCCGCCATCTCGTCAGCCTTCAGGCGGCCATGGACCACCTCGATCCCCTCGTCGGGGAAGATGCTTCGCAGCAGGGCCTCCATGGCCTGGATGTCGCGCAACTGCACTTTGCCTTCATCGGAGGGATCGATGCTGGGGCTCACCACGAAGGCCTGGCGGCCCTCGGCCAGCTCGCGGCGCACCTGCTCCCAGGCCCGCTCGGCGGCGTCCGGCTTGTGCAGCTTGGTGGTGATGGGCTGGCGGCCCGGCGGCAGCTCATCCAGCACGCTCTGGTCCAGATCGCCGAAGACCGCCAGGGCGAGCGAGCGCGGGATGGGCGTGGCGCTCATCACCAGCCAGTGGGGGTCGCCCCCCTTCTCCTTCAGGGCCTCCCGCTGCTTCACCCCGAAGCGGTGCTGCTCGTCCACCACCACCAGCTGCAGCCGATGGAAGGCGACCGTCTCCTGGAACAGCGCGTGGGTGCCGACCACATAGCGGGCCTCGCCGCTGGCGATGCGGGCGAGCGCAGCCCGCTTCTCCGCCGCCTTCATGCCGCCCAGCAGCAGTTGAAGAGAATCGGCCCGGTCGCCCAGGTAGCGCCGGAAGCTGGCGGCGTGCTGGCGGGCCAGCACTTCCGTCGGCACCAGCAGCGCCCCCTGCCCTCCGGTCTCCGCGACCATCGCCATCGACAGCAAAGCCACCAGCGTCTTGCCGCTGCCCACATCGCCCTGGAGCAGGCGGTTCATGACACGGCCCGAGGTGAGGTCGGCCACGATGTCCTTGAAGGCCCGCCGCTGGGCCCCGGTCAGCCGGAAGGGGAGGAACGACCTGAGGCGCTCGCGCAGCTCGGGCGAAGTGGGCACCACCAGGCCCTGGCGCTTGAGGCGGCCGGCCCGGCGCAGGGCCACGCCCAGCGAAAAGGCGAAGAGCTCCTCGGCGGCCAGCCGCTGATGGGCCGGTGAGTCGCCGGATTCCAGCAGCGCGGGATCGCTGTCGTCGGGTGGATCATGCAGCAGGCGGAAGGCGGCCAGGGGCTCAGGAAGGTCCCTGGACAGCTCCAGCGGCAGCCATTCTTCCGGCGGATGGGCCCGCCCTAGAGCCTCCTGGGCCAGCTTCTGGCGGACCCGCCCCGTGAGCGGCCCCAGCTTCCGGTACAGGGGGAGGTAGCGCCGGACCCAGCCGATGTCCTCCTCCCGGCCCATCTGCTCGAACTGTGGCCCTCGCATCTCCAGGCCGTGGCGACCCACGAAGAGTGAGCCGAAGGCCAGCACGCGGTCGCCCACCTTGAGCGCACGCGCCAGGTAGGGCTGGTTGAACCAAATCAGGCGCAGGGTGCCGGTCCCATCGTCGAGCAGCGCCTCGGTGAGGGCCATGCGCTGCACCCGCGTGGTGCTCTGCCGCAGGTCGCGCACAGTGCCCAGCACCGTCACCAGGCCGGGGTCCGCCGCTTCGAAGCCCCGCATCTCGAGGCTGCCCAGGGGTCGCAGGCTGCCGCGGTCCACATAGCGGTAGGGCAGGCTCCACAGCAGGTCGCGCAGGCTGTCGATGCCGGCTTCCTGCAGCGCGGCCGCCCGCGCCGGTCCCAGGCCCCGGAGGACCGTGACCTTGGACGACAGGGGGAGCGGGGCAAGCGACATCACGGAAGGTTCAGCCTAGCCGTACCCCCATCGCATCCACCATCTTCGCGACGACGAGATCGCCGTACCAGGCGCCGTGGCGCGGGTCCTCCAGCTTCCGGAGTTCCACCAGAAGGCTGGGCAGGTCCCGCACGCCCTGGGCCACCAGGCCCTGGAGCTGCCGCCGGGTACGGCCGGGACCCACCGCCGGGTGGTCTTCCGCCAGGCGCGCCAAGGCCGGGGCCAGGTGGGGAAGGCTCGGGATCCGACAGCCGCCCAGGGCCCCCCATCCTCCCTCGAGGAAGCGGATCCAGAGGTCCCGGGCCGCTTCGATGACTGCGCCGTCCATCAGCATCCGCTGGGCGAACAGCGGTGGCAGCGCCGTGGGCGGCAGCTGGCCCACGCTGCGATCCAGCAGCACCAGATCCGGCAGGGTGTCGCCGGGCAGCTCTGCCAGCACCCAGAGCAGGCAGGCCTGCTCCCAGGGATCGGGACCGAACCAAAGTACGGGTTCGGGGGCGCGGGCCGGATTCTGGGGCGCGCCGAGCCCCCGCGTCTCCGGCCCGGTGACGCCCCACCAGGCCGCCCGGAGAACCGGAAGGTGCGCGGGATCCGAGGTCCAGGGACCCACGGCGGGGGAGTCCCGCCACACCTGGAGGGCTCCGGGCAGGCCGGAGCGCCGATGCACGGCGGCGGAGACATCCCCGCAGTGGAGATGGATCAGACCTTCGTGGGAAGCCACGCGTCCGCCGCCGTCAGGTCCACCATGGGTCGCTCCAGAATGAAACCCAGCATACGACCCGGACGAACTGGATCAATCCTGCATTTTTATCTTCTTTTTCACATCAACGAGAGGCGCCCATGGCCATCCCGGCCATGGCTTTGGCCAGGGCCTGCTCCAGATCGGCCCAGAGGTCCTCGGGGCCTTCCAGCCCCACGGACAGCCGCATGAGCGACTGGGAGACGCCGCTGTGCTCCCGGGCCTCCGCGTCCACCACGCGGTGGGTGAGCGCCGCCGGATGCTGGATCAGCGTATCGACGCTGCCCAGGGAGACGGCGGGCGTCATGAGCTTCACCTCGGCCATCACGATGGCGGCGGCCTCAAAGCCGCCCTTCAACTCGAAGGCCATGAGGGAACCGGGCCCCTTCATCTGGCGGCCCAGGAGGCCCTTGGGGTCCTGCCCCTGGAGGCCGGGGAAGTGCACGGCGGAGACGGCAGGGTGCTTGGCCAGCCGCTCGGCGATGACCTTGGCGCCTTCCTGCTGGGCACGCACCCGCAGGGGCAGCGTGGGGAGGCTGCGATGCAGCAGGTAGGCGGCCAGCGGGTGCAGCACATTGCCCGTGATGACGCGCACCTTGCGCAGCTCCGTGGCCCAGTCGTTGTTGGTGGCCACGAGGCCCGCCAGCACATCGCCATGGCCACCCAGGAACTTGGTGGCGCTGTGGAGCACCAGCGTCGCGCCCTGCTTGATGGGGTTCTGCAGGATGGGGGTGGCGAAGGTGTTGTCCACCAGCACGGGCACCTTGCCTGCCTGGCGGACCACATCCTCCAGGTCCACCATGGCCAGGGTGGGGTTGGCGGGGGTTTCCACGATCACCATGGCGGTCTCGGGGCGGATGGCGGCGGCGATGCCATCCGCCTCGGCCCAGCTCACCTCCAGGCCCAGCATGCCCGAGGCCAGCAGGTGATCCGTGCCGCCATAGAGGGGGCGCACGGCCACGATATGGCCACCCCGCTGCTTGGCAGCCATGAGGCAGGCCGTCACCGCGGCCATGCCGGAACCGAAGGCCACGCATTCCTCCGCGCCTTCAAGCTGGGCCAGGCCCTGCTCATACCGGGCCACCGTGGGGTTGTAGAGGCGGGAGTAGACGGGGCTGCCGATGGGCAGGCCCCCCATGGCCATGGCTTCGAGGCTGCGACCACCCTCATCCAGATTCTGCACGGGATAGGTGCTGCTGAGGTCGATGGGCATGGCGTGGATGCCCTGCTCGTGCAGCACTTCACGGCCGGTATGGACGGCCTGGGTTTCCAGCGAGGTCGAGGCGATGGGCTTGGACATGGGGATGCTCCTGTCCCCAATGTAGGTTTCAATAATTCGGCAATCTCCCGAATTTATTTCGTGGAATGATGTCATTCATGAATCTTGACCGAATCGACTGCGACATTCTGAACCTCTTACAGAAGGATGCTCGGCTATCCAACAAGGAACTGGCTGCCGCCGTGGGTCTGGCACCATCCTCCTGCCTGGCCCGCGTGCAGCACCTGCGCTCCGAAGGGGTCCTCCGGGGCGCCCACGCCGAGGTGGATCCCGAGGCGCTCGGCGTCGGCCTCCAGGCCCTCATCGCCGTGCAGCTGCGCCAGCACAGCCGGTCCCAGGTGAAGGCCTTCTGGAAACATGTCCTGGGGCTTCCGGAAGTGCTGGCGGTCTTCCATGTGGCCGGCACGCACGACTTCCAGGTGCATGTGGCCGTGCGGGATGCCCATCACCTGCGGGACCTGGCCCTGGATGCCTTCACCACGCGGCCCGAGGTGGCCCACATCCAGACCAGCCTCATCTTCGAGTGGGCCAAGGGCCAGGTGATGCCGAACTACCGGGCCTGAGCGTCCGGATCGACGATCTCGGTCCCCCACTGGGTGACGGCCTCCACCACCTGGCGGAAGCCCTCTCCCTTGCAGGTGAGTTCGTACTCCACCCTCACCGGGGTGGTGGGCAGGACGCGGCGCACCAGCAGGCCCTGACATTCCAGTTCCTTCAGCCGGGCCGAGAGTACCTTCTCGCCGATGCCCTGCACCCGGGTGACCAGCTCATTGAAGCGCAGCGGCCCCTCCTGGAGGATCCACAGGATTTGACCCGTCCAGGGTTTGGCCAGCACATCGATGGCCATGCGGAAACAGCGGCAGCGATCAGTCTCAGGGAGGTCCATGGATCGTCCACGACCCAGGGTGGGTCCCCTAAAAGCTATCTCAAAGAAAGTCACTTGACAAGGGGAAGTCCGTTGCTCATTATTGCTTTCATAGGGAAATAGGCTTCCCGAAAGAAAGCACGCGCCGGCGCCTCCGGCATCTGAGTTCAGTCACCGCCTGGGCCTCGGCCCAGCAGGGGCGGGTCTGCCCGCTCGCCATCCCCCAGGAGTTCCCCATGCGCGCCATGCTCGCGCTGGCCCTCGGCCTGTCCCTCCAGGCCCAGGACACGGCCTATCCCGAGATGGGCCCCCTGCCCACCCGCAACATGTTCACCCTCCTCCAGGCCCCCATGACCTACCAGCCCCAGGCGCCCCGCCCCATCGGCGCCGGGCACTGGCAGGCGACCCTCACCCATGTGCGGGCCAATGTCTTCGAGTTCTCAGACTTGATCAAAGAGCGGCCCCCCTCCTGGTTCCAGGGCCGCCACCGCATGGATCGCGCCTCCCTGGAAGCCCTGGCCGCCGAGTATCCCAACGCCCCCTTCGTGTTCTATTTCGACGAGGAGATCGCCCGGACGACCCTCCAGGTCCGGCACGGCCTCACGGATCGCACGGATGTCTGGATCGAACTGCCCGCGGAACGCCATGGAGGCGGGGATCTGGATAGCCCCATCGAGACCTTCCACAAGGCCTTGGGCTTCGCCCAGTGGGGTCGCACCGAAGTGGCCCGCAACCAGGCTGTGGTGGCCACCATCCGCCACGGACGGTTGGAGTTCGTGCGGGAGGGCTCGCAGCCGACCCGCCTTCAGGATCCGCTCCTGGGCGTGATTCACCAGATCCACCAAGGCGAGGCCACGGGCTTGAGCGCCACCTTCACCGTCAAGCCGCCGCTGGTGACCACCTACGGATCCTACAAGGCCGGATGGGACCTCGAGGGCGGCCTGAGCGGGTGGTGGGACTTCACTCCCACCCAGACCCTCTACGCCGGGGCCGCCTACACCCACCGGGGGCGCGGCAACGAGGCCTACAACGATCTGGATTACACCTCGGACCTGGGGGCCCACCTCACCTGGCAGGGACGGCGGAATCGGGCCGTGCAGCCCTTCGTCCAGCTCTACTTCCTAAGTGGGTTCAGCACGCCTCGGCCCTTCGCCAAACTCCACGAGGGCAGCCTTCAGCATGATCTGGGCGTGCATGTCCACCTTGACCGCCGCGCCACCCTGACCTTCCGCTACATCAACAACATCACCCACCATGAAAACACCGACGACGCCTCCTTCGCGGGCAGCCTCACCTGGCGGTTCTGAGCCCCGCCTTCGCCGCCAGCCGTTGCAAAGTATTGAACCCGCGGAAGGTCGCCCGCACTCCGAGGGCCCGCTCGAAGACCGCGTTCGAGAAGGTGGATTCGCTCTGCTTCATCCGGCAGAGCCACCAGACCTCACGGCCGCGGACCTGGAAGTCATCGACCGGTGTCCGCAAGGCCGCGAGCGCCGCTGCTTCAGCCGGCCCCAGCGGCGCCTTGAGGAAGGCCACATTCATCGCCTTCGCCGCCGCCTGATCGGCTTCTCCAAACGGACAGCCTGCCACCAGGGACGCCAGTTCGCCCTCGGAACGGAGGAAGACGATCACCTCGTACCCCAGGGCCTCCTCCAGGCCCGCTTCCAGGCGCTTGGTAAGGGTGGCCTCGCCTTCCCGGCCAGCCTCGAAAAACAGGTTCCCGCTGGCGATGAAGGTCTCGACGCCCCGGAGCCCGAAGCCCTCGAACAGGTCCCGCAGCTTCGTCATGGTGACCGTGTGGCCACCCACATTGATGGCGCGGAGGAAGGCGAAGGTCTTCCGCATCCCAGCCCCTATCGGCCCTGCCCCAGGGCGCCCCACTGGGCCGCCAGGTGGGGCTGGCCGCACCGCAGGGCCAGGGACTCCGCCCGCTTCGGCAGGCCCGTCCAGGGATGTTCAGAGAACCGGCTGCGCACCAGGTCATCGGCCAGCCCCGTATCCCCAAGCCGGATCAGAGCCTCCACCAGCGGCTCCAAGGTGCCGCGCCAGTAGTCCCCGGTCTCCGTGACCTCCTGGATTTTGCCGTCCCTCTTGAACACGAATTCCGTCTTTCCCTGCGCCGCTTCCCAGAGCTTGTTGGATTCAATCTGGGGGAGCAGCAGGTCCCGGATGGCCATCCAGTCCTTCCGCTGGCGGGCATCCTTCACATAGGCGTCGCGCACGGGATAGGGCGGCCACGCCAGGGGGGAGTAGGTCGGCAACGGAACCAAGGTGTCCAGAAGGGGGCGGATCGGCTTTCCCCCATCGGTCCGCGTCAGTCCCAGCCAGATCTGCCAGAGGTTCCAGGTCCCGGGGTTGCGCGCCAGGGCCCGCTCCACTTCGGGGATCACGGCCCGGCTCATGCTTCGCATGAGGGGGCTGTGGACCGCCGTCTCGTCGGGCACGATGGACCAATTCGTCATTTCGAGCCAGTCTCCGCTGCGGAAGGTCCGCCCCAGCAGGTCAGCCAGTTCCCCCCAGATGGCCCGGTCCTCCTCCGGCTCCAGCTGAACCGGCGGTTTCTCTTCCTGCGAGTCCTGCGCCTTGGCCTCCTCTTTCGCCTCCCGCTCCCGTTGGAACTGGGCGAAGTCGAACGGCTCATCTGCCGACCGGAGGGGATCCACCTTCCCGCCGGTGCGCACCAGCGTCCGCTTCGCGGCCCTGGACCGCAGCTCCGCGCACAGGGCCTGCCGCGCCTCGAGGTGCTCCGGGTTGCGCCGCGCGAACTCCCTCAGAATCTGGATGGTGGAGCGGATGCCGCTTTCCTCGACGGCCTTGGCCAACGCCTTGGCCTCAGGAACGCCGCCCCCCGTGGCCACCACCCGCGGCCCCGCGCCGAACAGCACCCATTGGGGACGGGGCCCTGCCAGGTATTTCTGCCGCAGGAGCGCCTCCACCTCCGCCGCCTTCGATCCGTAGTAGGCCAGGCCGAGATCCAGCTCGAGCCAATCCGGATCGGCGTTCAGGGCATCGACCTTGGCTTTCCATTCCCCCTTGGGGCCGTCCACCACCACCAGCAGGCCACCCTTGATGTCGCGCAGCCGCCGGTCCAGCACCTGCGCGGTGGGACCCCCGGAGGAGGGGATCTGCGCCGACATTACGGCACCGAAACCGACGAAGGCCAGGCCGAGGGTCGAACGCATCAAAGCTCCCGGGGAATCCCGATGAGGATAGCGACCCGCTCCGGAGCCTGGGGAATCATTCCGTCCCGGCGCGGAGCCCCCTCCCCCCCGCGAGCGCCCGGTCCGCCAGCCGGCCCAGATCACCGCTGCCCTGGCTGTTGGCGAGGTTCTTGGCCAGGGCCACCAGCACGGCTTCGCCGACCTGGCCTGGCAAGGCGGGCAGCAGGTCCGCGGCGGAGGCCACGGCAAGCAGGTGCGAGGCATGGTTGAAGCTGGGGTCGTTGAAGGTGGCAGCCGCCGCCAAGGTCCGGAGGGTTGCTTCGGCCTGCCCCAGGCGGCAGAGGCCCTGGGCTTGGCCCATGGCCTCGGGGACCTCCGCGTCCAGCACGGCATTGAGAAGGCCCTCGGCGCTGGGCGCGGCGGCGGACCGGGGCTGCATGCGCTCATCCGCCTCGTCGGTGGGAAAGAGGTTCACCAGGGCCGCCGCCTGGGCCCAGGTGCGGGGGTCCTCCGCATGGGTCTCCACCAGCATGGCCAGGTACCCGAAGATCCAGGCCGTCTTGCCCTCCAGGTCGCGGCGGGCGTCGCGCACCTTTTCCGCGGCCGCCAGGGCGAGCGCGGCCAGCAGCTCTTCCGCAGGAGTCCCCCGCTTCAAGCGATCCGTGAAAGCCGCCATGAGCCCCACCAGCCCCAGATCGCAGATCTCGCGGACGGCCGCCTCCAGTTCCCCGGCATCCAGCTCCCGGGAATCCCGTTCTCCGGCGGCCCCCTGCGCGGAACCGGAAGCCACGCGAGGCTCGGCGCCCTCCAGCCGCTTGGCCGCACGGCGGCACCAGAAGGTGTCCTCCTGCGTGGCGGCCAGCCAGGCCACCAGCCCGAACAGGCGCCGTCCCGTGGCCCGGGGGCGCTCCAGGCGTTCATGGAGATCGCCGAGGTGCCACGCGAAGATGCCCTTGTGTCCCACATTGGCCATGTCCGCCTCGACCAGCGCTCCGAGACGCTGGAAGTCCGCGGCCTCCGGCAGGTCGAAGCCCTGGGCTTCGGCATACGCCAGGCTGGGCTTCCGCGCCTGGATGAAGGCCTCCAGGTTCCGCCAGCTGCCGCTGCCCTTGGCCGCGGCCACTTGCGCAGTGGCGGCGGCGGAGCGCCGCCCCTCGTGTGCCGCCATGTGCAGCTGGGTGGCCAAGGCCCGGAGGAAATTCGCCTCGTCCAACAAGGGCCTCAGCCGCAGCACGGACCTCAAGCCCAGGATGCCGTGCGGCACATGGGGCTGGTAGGTTTCCCAGTCGATGCGAGGAATGAGCGCCTTCACGGCCTCACGCACCCCGTCGCGCACCCCGTCGGGAGCAGCCACTTGGGCCGCGAAGGCCTCGAAGAACCCCGCCGTGGGGGTTTCCAGTTCCTGCGGCCAGCGGGCCTCGACGGTCATGCACCCTCCAGCGGCAGGCCCCAGGCGGCGGCCACGAGGCGGGCCCAGTGGTGGGACCACGCGCGCTTCCACACCAGACCGCCTTCCTTCATGTCGGAGGCCTCGAGGCGATGGCGAAGCTCACCGCGCAGGGGCTCCGCGGCAGAACCGAGCGCCGCCTCGGCCAGCGCCAGCAACGCTGTGCGGGCCTCCCGCTCCTGGTCGTGGTGGGCCAGATAGCCCGCAGATTCCGGGGAGGGCGCGGCGGCCCGGAGGCGCTGCCAGGTCTCGAAGGCGGCCTTGGCGGCGGGATCGTCCCGCAGCGGCGCCTTCACCTGCGCCCAGCCCTGGCCCAGGTCCAGTTCGGGGCCCGCCCTCAGCAGGGATTCCCGGAGCTTCACGGCCTTGGCCACATCGCGGTCCAGGTGCTTGAGGGCCACGAAGGTGCGCGGCTTTTCGCGCTGATCGCGGCGGTCGAAGAAGGCGTTGAGGGCCGACACCACCAGATCCATGGGCACACCGGCGGCCTCCCAGGCCAGCACCTGGCGGTAATCGTCCGTGGACAGCAGGCCGGCACGGCCCCAGGCCCGGAAGGCCCACTCGCGCTCCAGCCAGTCCTTCTCCTCCCGGGTATAGGGCATCAGGGCTTTTCCGGCACCAGCCAGGTGCCGTCCTTCAGCTGCAGGGCCCCGTTCTCCCAGGCCAGCACCTCGTCGGGCACGATCTCGGCCTTCGCGAAGCCCCTCAGGCGGAAAGGCCCGGCCCCCAGGACCTTCCCCTTCCGGTCCCAGACTTCCAGCTGCCAGAGGGTGCCCTGATGGGTGCCGACCTTGAGGAAGACGCCCCGGCGGCCCTCGCCGGCCCACTGGGCCTCGGCGGGCACCGCGGCGGGCCGGGCAGGAACGCCCCGGCAGGCCACCAGGAGCCCCAGGGAGAAGGTTGTCATCACCAGGATCTGCGAAGGTCGCGCCATGCCGACATTCTACCCGTTAGACTGGGGGTCGAGGGGCACATGGTCCTGATCCGCGAACAGATCCGATACAAGAGCCGCAAAGAGGTTGAAAAGCTTCGCGAGGCGGGCCGTGTGGCGGCCAATGCCCTGCGCCTGGCCGCCCGCTCCGCGAAGGCGGGCGTGAGCCTGCTGGAGCTGGACCGCATTGCCGAGACCTACATCCGCCAGCAGGGCGCCACCCCGAGTTTCAAGGGCTACCACGGCTTCCCCGGCACCCTCTGCACCTCCGTCAACGACAAGGTGGTGCACGGCATCCCCAGCAAATACATCCTCCAGGAAGGTGACATCATCGCCATCGACTGCGGGGCGAAGCTGGACGGCTACCACGGCGACACCTGCCTGACCGTGGGCGTGGGCCAGATCACCGAGGAAGCGCGCCGCCTCATCCAGACCGCCCAGCTCGCCATGTTCGTGGGGATCGAACACTGCCGCCCCGGCCAGCGCCTGGGCGACATGGCCACCGCCGTCCAGACCTTCGCGGAAGAACGCGGCTACTCGGTGGTCCGCGAATACATCGGCCACGGCCTCGGCCGGGATCTGCACGAGGATCCGCAGGTGGTGTTCGCCGAGCAGCGTCCCGGCACCGGTTTCCGCATGGAGCCGGGCATGACCATCACCATCGAACCCATCCTCAACATCGGGTCGTACAAGTGCCTGGTAGAGCCCGACGGCTGGACCGTGCGCACCCGCGACGGGGCCTTGTCCGCGCAGTTCGAGCACGACATCGCCATCACCAAGGACGGCCCGGACATCCTCTCGATCCCGGATCCCGAATTCGAACTGGAAGACGGGCTGTAAAGCCTTCAGCCACCGGCCTCCGGGGTCAGGTAGAGGTTCTTCCGCTGGATCTGCATGAAGGGCGTGGAGTCAGTCACGGGCGTCCATCCCAGCTTGGCATACAGGCCGTGCGCATCCCGGGTGGCCAGCATCAGCCGGCGCATGCCCTGGACTTCCGGCAGGTCCATGAGGGCCTTCACCATCGCTTGGGAGAGGCCGAGCCCACGGTGCTCCTCCAGCACGAACACATCGGCGAGGTAGCCGAAGGTCGTGTGATCGGTGGCCATCCTCGCGAAGCCCACCTGGGCGCCGCCGGGGCCGTAGGCACCCACGCAGAGGCTGTGGCGGGCGGCCTTCTCGACCACCTCCCGGGGGATGCCCGGAGACCAGTAGCTCCTGGATAGGTAGCCGTGGATCACCTCGAACTGCAGGTCGGAGGGGTCCAGGGAAATCCGGTAGGTTCCAGAGGGGAAGGTCACGACATCCTCGCCAAATGACTTCAAAGTCAGCCCTCGGCCCACCGGCGGACAGAGTCAGGAAGATCCGGCCGAGGTCCCTCATAGTCCATCTGCTCGAGGATCTCGGCCACCGGGACATTGCCATTCTTTCCCCGGAAGAGGGCCCTCACCACGCCTTCGGCCGCCAGCTCGCCGCCGTGCTTCAGGAAGCGCTGCTCCAGGAAGACCCACTTCTCGTCCCACCCCAGCAGCCGCGTGTGCAGCTCATAGCTCTCGAAGGGGTCGAGGCTGCGGCGGTAGCGCATGGTGATCGCGCCGACCAGGGGCTTCCAGCGGTTCCGCAGCATGGCCCGACCCAGCTTGGTGCGGAAACTGAGGTCGAAGCGGCCCAGGTCCATGACGCTCAGGAAGCGCCCGTTGTTCATGTGGACATTCACATCCAGGTCGTTGGGCCACACCCGGAAGCGGAGCACTGAGGCGCCCAGCGGCTCCAGGGGCGCTCGGCGCCAGAGCGTGAGGGCTTTCCAGAGGGTGCGGAAGAGCAGAACCATCCAATCAGCCTAGCGGCTCGTTACGCTACCGTGGAGCCATGGTTCCCGCGATCCAGGCCCCCGCCAAACTCAACCGCTTCCTCGCCGTGCTCGGGCGGCGCGCCGATGGATTCCACGAACTGGAGCTGGTCACCACCGTGCTGGAGGGCGTGGCGGATTTGACGGATTCGCTGGAGGGCGAGCCCGCCCCCGACCTGACCCTGACCATCTCCGGTCCCATGGGCGAGGGGCTGGTGGCCGATGAGTCCAACCTGGTGATCAAGGCCTGGCGCCTGCTGGAGGCGGCGGCGCAGCGCCCGCTGCCCGCCGCGCTGCGCCTGGTGAAGCGCATCCCCCATGGGGCCGGGCTCGGCGGCGGCAGCAGCGATGCGGCGGCGGCCCTGCGGCTGGGGAACCGACTGTTCGCCCTGGGCCTGCAGGAGGACGAGCTGCTGCGCATGGCGGGTCGCCTCGGCAGCGATGTCCCTCTGTTCCTGCTGGGAGGGACGGTCCTGGGCCTGGGCCGCGGCGAGCGCGTGTTCCCGCTTCGCCCCGTGCCCCTGGAGCCCCTGTTGCTGGCCCATCCGGGTCTGCATGTGAGTACCCCGAGTGTTTATCGGGCCCTCCAGGATGTCGGTTATCCCTTCCCCGAGGCCCTGGCTTCGCAACCCGGGGGCACCGCCCCTCCCTGGCGGAACGACCTCACGGGCGCTGCTCTGTGGGTCTGTCCGCCTTTGGCCGAGGTGCGCGACGCCCTGCGCGACACCGGCGGCGAGCCGCTGCTGTGCGGCTCCGGCAGCTGCTGGGCTGCCCGGTACGACACCATCCAGGCCCGGGATGCCGCGGCCGGGCGGATTGCCAGTGAACGGCCCGGCTGGGGACTCTGGCGCGTCTGAACCGAACACCGGCGAGGGGCGCCGATAAAATGGCCGCGCCCCGGCTCAGACCTCTTTGGCTGTGCCCACAGAGGTCGAACCCGGGCATGATGGTCGTTCCGGAGGAATCCATGTCCGCTCCAGCCCTCCGCATCCGCGGCCTGCGAAAGTCCTTCCCCAAAGTCCTCGCGGTGGATGGCGTGGATCTGGAAGTGGCCCGGGGCGAGGTCTTTGGCCTGCTGGGCCCCAACGGCGCGGGCAAGACGACCACCCTGGAGATCATCGAGGGCCTGACCGAGGCCGATGCCGGCGACATCGAGATCCTCGGCCTGACCTGGGCAAACCAGGGGCAGGAGATCCGAGCCCGCATCGGCGTCCAACTGCAGAGCACCAGCCTCTTCAACAAGATCACGCCGCGGGAATCGCTCGACCTTTACGGCAGCTACTACCCCAAGCGGCGGAGCACCGAAGATCTCCTGGAGCTGGTGCAGCTCCAGGAGAAGGCCGACGCCCACCACATCACCCTCAGCGGCGGCCAGCAGCAGCGCCTGGCGCTGGCCCTGGCCCTGGTGAACGACCCCGAGCTGGTGTTCCTGGATGAGCCCACCACCGGCCTCGATCCCCAGGCCCGCCGCAGCCTGTGGGATGTGGTGCGGCGCATGAAGGGCGAAGGCCGGACCGTGGTGCTGACCACGCACTACATGGACGAGGCCGAGGCCCTGTGCGACCGGCTGGCCATCATGGATCACGGAAAGGTGATCGCCACGGGCACGCCCGCCTCGCTCATCGCGGATCTGGCCATTCCCAGCGTGGTGGAGCTCACCTTCGAGGGGGCCGCCCCCGACCCCGCGGCCTTCGCCGCGCGCCTGGGCCAGGCCGTGGAGCCCCGCGCCGATCTGTGGGAGATCCCCACGCCCGATCCCAAGGCCCTGCTGCCCCGGCTGCTGGAGGCCGCCGAAGCCACCGCCGTCCCCTTCCAGCAGGTCCACATCCGCCGCGCCACGCTGGAGGATGTGTTCCTGCACCGCACGGGCCGGAGCCTGAGGGAGTGACCATGCTGCTATGGAGGCAATTCGCCATGGAATGGCGGCTCTACGGCCGTGACCGCGTGGCCATGTTCTGGACCTTCGCCTTCCCGGTGATCCTGCTCATGGGATTCGGGACGATTTTCCGGGACGGGGGGGGGCCGAAGCTCTCGGTGGTGCGGGTGCAGTCCCCGGCCCCCTCCGCCCACGATGCGGCCCTGGATCAGGCCCTCACGGACCTCCAGCTCAAGGTCCAGACCCTGCCGAAAGCCGAGGCCGAGGCCCGATGGACGCGCGGAGAGACCGCCGCCCAGCTCGAACCGGACGGCGAAGGCTACCGCCTGCGGCTGAACAGCTACCTCATGGCCCAGGCCGGGGCCACGGCCGGGCTCGTGAACCAGGCCTGGCTGGTGGCCCAGGCCCGCCTGAGCGGAGCGCCCGAGCCCCAGCGCATCCCGGTCCAGGTGGAAAGCCCCGGCCACAAGCGCTCGACCAACTATGCCTCGTTCCTGCTCCCCGGCCTGCTGGGCCTGAACCTCGTCAGCATGGGCCTCTTCAGCGTGGGCATGGTGAATGTCTCCTACCGGGAGAAGGGCAAGTTCCGGCGCCTGGCGGTGACGCCCCTGCCGAAGTGGGTCTTCCTGCTGGGGCAGGTGCTGCACCGGCTCACGGTCACCGTGATCCAGGCGGCCATCCTGCTGCTGGTGGGCCGCCTGGCCTTCGGCATCCAGAACCAGGGCTCTTTCCTCGACCTGCTGCTCATCATGACCCTGGGCACGGGCTGCTTCATGGCCTTCGGATTCGCCCTGAGCGGCTTCGCCGAGACCTCCGAAGGCTACGCCGCCATCTCGAACCTGGTCTTCTTCCCCCTCATGCTGCTCAGCGGCGTCTACTTCACGCTGGATGCGGCCCCGGCCTGGCTTCAGCACACGGTGGCGATCCTCCCCCTCGCGCCCTTCCTCCGGGCCCTCCGGGCCGTCTTCAACGATGGCGGGAGCCTCGTGGGCCACGGAACCGGGCTCGCCATCGTGGCGGCCTGGGCCCTGGCCGCCTTCGCCCTGGCCGTCCGCCGATTCCGCTGGGCCTGACCGTCAGTACGATATTTGTGCAGTTCGGGGGGCCGCCGATAACAAGCCCATGCAGCCGCTGCGGGAGCCCCAGGATCCGGCCGAAGCCCTCGTCATGGTACGCCGGTACCTGGGGGCCACCTACCGCATCGCGAAGGCCGCGGCGGGAGCCCAGAACCTCCAGGAGCTCTTCGGCCGGGTGCATGCCATCGTCCGCGACCTCATGCCGGCGGAGAGCCTCTACTTCGCCCTCTGGGACCGGGCCTCCGGCCTCGTCTCCTTTCCGTACTGGGTGGATGCCCTGGACCCGGCCCCCGAGCCCAGGATGCTCCGCCGGGGACTAACGGAGTATGTGCTCAGGACCGAGCAACCCCTGCTGGTGGACGACGAGGTTCTGGCCCGGCTCGAGGCGGCCGGCGAGATCGAACCCATCGGTACCGGCTCCCTGGACTGGCTCGGCGTCCCCCTCATGGGCGAGCAGGGCGTCTTTGGGGCCCTGGTGATCCAGATCTACGAGGGCCATCGTCGCTACACGGCCCAGGAAAGGGACCTGCTGGTCTTCGTCTCGGGCCAGGTGGCCCTGGCGCTGGAACGCCAGCGGTCCGAGGCCCAACAGCGCATCCTGACGGCCGCCATGGACCAGTCCGCCGATCCCGTGTTCGGCATGGAGGAATCCGGGCGCTTCATCTTCGCCAACCGGGCCGCCTGCGAATCCCTGGGATACACCCAGGAGGAACTGCTCCGCCTCGGCGTTCTGGATGTGGACCCGACCGTGTCGGCCGAAACCTGGCCCGACCGGTGGCAGAAGATCAAGCAGTTCGGCTCCAACCGGGAGGAGACCTTCCACCGGCGGAAGGACGGGAGCCTCCTCCCTGTGGAAATCAGCAGCGGCTTCCTCGCCTTCGAGGGCCACGAGGCCATTTTCACCAATGTCCGGGACATCACGGAGCGCCGGACCTCGGAACAGGCCATCCGGGCCAGTGAGGAGAAATTCTCGAAGGCGTTCCAGGCCAGCCCCGACGCCATCAACATCAACCGCCTCGACGGCACCTATGTGGATGTCAATCCGGCCTTCACGGCCCTCAGCGGGTGGAGCCGGGACGAGACCCTCGGGCGCACCACGATGGAGCTGGGCCTCTGGGCCGATCTGGCGGACCGCGACCGGATGCAGCAGATGCTGCAGACTGAGGGGCATTTCGTGGGGCTGGAGGCCCTTTTCCGCATGAAGGATGGCTCGCTCCGGACCGGGCTGGTCTCGGGAACCCTCATCCAGATGGCTGGCGAAACCTGCCTGCTGACCATCACCCGGGATGTCACCGGGCGCAAGGCCATCGAGTCGGCGCTGCGGCAGAGCCAGGACAAGTTCTCCCGCGCCTTCCATGCCAGCCCCGATGCCATCAACATCACGCGGCTGGCCGACGGGACCTATCTGGATGTCAGCGAAGGCTTCACCCGCCTGACCGGGTGGGCCCCCGAGGAAGTCATCGGCCAGACGGCCCTGGAATTGGGCCTCTGGGTGGACCCCGGGGACCGTGCCCGGGCCGTCCAGCTGATCCACGAGCGCGGGGAGTTCACGGGGCTGGAAGCCCTCTTCCGCCGGAAGGACGGGAGCACGCTCGTCGGGCTCATGTCCGGCAAGGTCATGGAGGTGGATGGTCTCCCCTGCCTGCTGTCCGTCACCCGGGACATCACGGAACGGAAGACGGCCGAACAGGCTCTGGGGACGACCGAGCGCAGGTTGCGCACGGTCCTGTCCAATTCCCAGGCCATCATCTACCAGCTGGATCCCACGGGCCGCTTCACCCTTTCCGAAGGGCTGGGCCTGAGCGAACTCGGCCTCCGCCCAGGCGAGGTGGTCGGTCGTTCGGCCATCGAGATGTATGGGGCTGAGTCCCTGGTCGCCGATCAGATCCGCCGGGCCATGGCCGGAAAGGCCTCGCGGGAGGTCACCCAGGGGGGGGATCGCCTCTTCGACAACCTGATCACGCCCGTGTTCGACGAGGGCGGGCGCCTCGAATCCATCATCGGCATCGCCACCGACATCACGGAGCGCCAGCGGGTGGAGGCGGCGCTCCGGGCGGAGCGGGGTCTCTTCGTGGGGGGCCCGGTCATGGTCATTAAATGGAGCAGCGCGGAAGGGTGGCCGGTGGAGTACATCTCCCCCAATGTCCAGGCCATCCTGGGCTTCCCCCCGGAAGATCTGATCAGCGGCCGCCTCGCCTACGATGACCTGGTGCACCCCGAGGACCTGGAATCGGCCCACGCCACCGCCGCCGCCTTCAAGGCCCGGGGCCTCACCCACTACGAGCAGCAGTACCGGCTCCGCACTGCCGCCGGGTCGTATCGCTGGTTCTATGACTTCAGCACGGCGGTGGCGGGCCATGGCACCACGCCCGCCTATCACCTGGGCTATCTGTTGGACATCACCGACCGCCGCCAGGCCGAGGAGGCCCTCCGCCAGACCCAGAAGCTGGAGAGCCTGGGGGTTCTGGCCGGCGGCATCGCCCACGACTTCAACAACCTGCTCACCGTGGTGCTGGGCAACCTGAACCTCACCCAGATGCACCTGCCGGACACCTCCCCCGCCCGCCCCTACCTGGCGAACATGGAAGCCAGCGTGCTGCGGGCCACGGAGCTGACAAAGCAGATGCTGGCCTATTCGGGACGGGGCCACTTCATGGTGCGACCCCACGACCTCAACGCCGTGGTCCGGGACCTGGCCCACCTGCTGGAGGTATCCATCTCGAAGAAGGTCCGCCTCCGTTGCGATCTGGAGCCCGGCCTTCCGGCCATCCAGGCCGATGTGGCCCAGCTTCAGCAGGTGGTCATGAACCTGGTGACCAACGCTTCGGATGCCATCGGAGACCGCGAGGGGGCCATCCACATCTCCACCTCCCTGGAGGACCTCGACGAACGGGATCTCCGGAGCCGGTACCGGATCGAGGCCCCCGTCCCCGGTCGCCATGTGGTGCTCGAGGTGGAGGACACGGGCAGCGGCATGACCCCCGAGGTGATGGAGCGGATCTTCGATCCCTTCTTCACCACCAAGGCCACGGGCAGGGGCCTTGGCCTCTCCGCCATGCTGGGCATCCTCCGGGGCCATGGCGCCGGGCTTCGCATCACCAGCGAAGTGGGCCAGGGCAGCACCTTCCGCCTCTGCTTCCCGGCCGCCAGCGAACCGGCCTCTCCCACGCCCCCGGGGGGGTCCTCCACGGGTTCCCCGCCGATCCGGGGGCTCGTCCTGCTGGTCGACGATGAGCCGCAGATCCTCCAGACCACGGGATCGGCCCTGGCCTCGTTGGGACTCGAGGTGGTGACCGCCACCGATGGGCTGGAGGCCCTGGAGCGGTTCCGGCAACATGGGGCGGACCTCCGCCTGGTGCTCATGGATCTCACCATGCCGCGCATGGACGGCCGGGAGGCTTTCCAGGCCATGCGCGATCTCGACCCGCGCATCCCCGTGGTGTTGAGCAGCGGCTTCACCGAGCAGGACTCCCGGTTGGCCTTCCAGGGAGGAAGCCCCGCGGCCTTCCTCCAGAAGCCCTACCAGCTCAAGGACCTCCGGGCCGCGATCCAGAAGGCCCTGGGCGACTGAGACAGACGCTCTTGGCTACACTGGATGGCTGGAGAACCCCATGCAGTCTTCCAAACGCGCCAGGACGGCGATCTTTCTGACGGTGTTCGTCGACCTCCTGGGTTTCGGCATCGTCATTCCCATCCTGCCCCTGTACGCACAGGCCATCGCCGACCATCCCAGCCACTGGATGGAGAGCGTCAATCACTTCCTCGGCCTCGGCGGGGGCAGCACGACTCCGGGCGCCTTCTGGGCCGGGGTCGCCTTTCTCAGCTTCAGCCTGATGCAGTTCATCGCCTCGCCGATCCTGGGCCGGATCTCGGATCTGTCGGGCCGCAAACCCGTGCTGTGGATGAGCCTCGCAGGGTCGGCCATCGGCTACATGATGCTCGCCCTCACCAGCCGCTTCGAGTGGATCCTGGCGGCCCGGATCCTCGACGGCATCACCGGCGGCAACATCTCCGTGGCCCAGGCGGCCATGGCGGACACCTCCGATCCGAGCGAACGCTCCAAGGTCATGGGCATGATCGGGGCCGCCTTCGGCCTGGGTTTCGTGCTCGGCCCGGCCCTGGCGGGCGTCCTCAGCGGCAGCGCCTTCGGCCACCACCTGCTGGAGACCCGCGGCTGGCACCTGCCCTTCTTCGTGGCGGCCGGCCTGTCGCTGACGGCCTCGCTGATGGTGCTGCTCTGGCTGCCCGAGACCCTCACGCCCGAAGTGCGCGCCCGGGCCCGGGCCTCTGAAAGCCGCGGCCACGCCCTGGTGAAGGCCCTGAAGCGCCCCGGCATGCCCCAGCTGCTGGGCGTATCGCTGCTCGCCATGGCCGGCTTCTCCATGATGGAAGGCACCTTCGCCCTCCTGGTCCACCAGCGCTTCAACTTCCACCAGCGGGAGGTGGGCTACCTCTTCGCCGGCATCGGCGTGCTTCTCGTGATCTACCAGGGCGGTCTGGTCCGCGCGATCTCCAAGCGCGTCCCCGAACGCGCCGCACTCATCACGGGCCTGGTGCTGATGGGCGCGGCCCTGCCCCTGATGCCCAGGGCGGACTGGATGTGGCCGTTCCTGCTGCTGCTCATTCCCCTGTCCTGGGGTAGCGGCATGGGCAACACCGCCGGCTCCGCCCTCGCCAGCCAGCTGACGCCGCCCGAGGACCAGGGCAGCCTCTTCGGGGTCATGAATGCCATGACGGGCATGGGCCGCATCATCGGTCCTGCCGTGGGCACCTTCACCTTTGCCCGCTGGGGCGGCCACACGACCTACGCCGTGGCCGGCTTTACGCTGGCCCTGGCCCTGGCGCTCGCCCTCACGCTCACCCGCAAGGAAACCCGATGATCCTGCTGAATGGACGATCCCTCACAGCGCCTCTGCTGGCGCGCATTGCCTCCGGCGAAGCCGTGTCCCTGGACGAAGGCGCGCTGGCGCTCGTGGCCGAGAACCGGGCCGTGGTGGATCGCATCGTGGCGGAAGGTCGCACGGTCTACGGCATCAACACCGGCTTCGGCCAGTTCGCCACGGTGGTCATCCCCCCGGACCAGCTCCAGCTGCTCCAGCTCAACCTCATCCGCAGCCACGCGGCCGGCGTGGGCGAGCCCCTGCCGAAGGACCAGACCCGGGCCCTCATGGCCGCCCGCATCAACTGCCTGCTGAAGGCCCACAGCGGCATCCGGCCCGAACCCATCCGCCTGCTGACCGAATGCCTGAACCGCGATGTCGTGCCCGTGGTGCCCAGCCAGGGCAGCGTGGGCGCCAGCGGCGACCTGGCCCCCCTGGCCCACATGGCGCTGATGCTCGTCGGCGAGGGGCTCGCCTGGTCAGGAAATCAGCACATCCCCGGCGGCGAGGCCCTGGCCCAGGCCGGCCTGAAGCCCGTGACCCTGCAGGCCAAGGAGGGGCTGGCCCTCATCAACGGCACCCAGCTCATCACCTCCCTGGGCAACCTGGCGGTGGAGAAGTTCACCCGGCTGGCGGGCCTGGCCGATGAGATCGCGGGCCTCAGCCTGGAGGCCCTGCGCGGCACCCGCGCCGCCTTCGATCCGCGCATCCACGCCGCGCGGCCCCATCCCGGGCAGATCGCCGTGGCCGAGCGCATGCGCGACCTCCTGGGCGACACCAGCGCCATCGCCGAAAGCCACCGGGACTGCCACCGGGTCCAGGACGCCTACAGCCTGCGCTGCATCCCCCAGGTCCACGGGGTGACGCGGGATGCCCTGGCCTTCGCCGGCGCCATCCTGGAGCGCGAACTCAACAGCGCCACCGACAACCCGATGATCTTCACCGACACCCAGGAGTCCCGCTCCGGCGGCAACTTCCACGGCCAGTACCCGGCCTTCGCCTGCGATGTGCTCGCCATCGCGGCGGCGGATCTCGCCAGCATCTCCGAGCGCCGCCAGGAACGGCTCGTGAACCCGGCGTACTCGGATCTGCCCGCCTTCCTCACCCAAAACGGCGGCCTCGAGTCCGGCTTCATGATGGCCCATGTCACTTCGGCGGCCCTGGTCAGCGAGATGAAGGGCCTCGCCCACCCGGCCTGCGTGGACACCATCCCCACCAGCGCGGGCAAAGAGGATCATGTGAGCATGGGCCCCATCGCCGCCCGCAAGCTGCTCCGTGCCGTGGATGCGCTGGAGCAGGTGCTGGCCATCGAAGCCCGCATGGCCCTCGAGGGCCTCCGCATCCTCGGGTTGGCCCCGGCCGCTGGCCTCCAGCCGCTGATGGACCGCCTGGCGAAGGCTTGCGCCCCCTGGGCCGACCGCGCCATGTTTGAGGAAATCCACGCCACCCTCGGGGCCCTCCAGGCCCACCAGGAAAGCCACCCATGACCCAGCCCATCCCCTGGCGGACCGCCTGCGAGCAAGCGCTGAGGCGATTTTCGGACGCGGATGCGATCCGGTTCTGGGGCATCGGCCACGAGGTGGAGGGCACTTACCGGCCCATCTTCAACTATCGCTTCGAACACACCTACGCCGCCGTGCTCCTGGCGCGCTGGCTCGCACCCGCGACGGGGGCGGATGGGGAAGTGGTGGAATGCGCCGCCTGGCTGCACGATGTGGCGAAGCGCCTGAAGGATCCCCACGCGAAAGACACCCATGCCCAGGATGCCTCGGCCCGGGTGGGGGACATTCTTGCGGGCACGGATTTTCCACCGGAGAAGATCCCCGCGGTGCGGCACGCCATCGAGCACCATGTGGGCCTGAAGCTCACGAAGCGGCTCGAGCCCCTGGAGACCGCCTGCCTCTGGGACTGCGACAAGCTCAGCAAGATCGGCGCGGCCAGCCTCATCCACTTCGGGTGCATCAGCGGCGCCTTCCAGCCCATCACCACCGAGGAGATCCTGCGGCGTGGCGTGGCCTGGCTCGATCTGGCGCAGGCCATCACCGCCAGCTTCAACACGGAACCCGCCCGGGAGGAGGGCCGCCGCCGGCTGGCCTTCCTCCGGGCCCACTACGATCAGCTCAGCCGTGAATGGTCCGATCCCATGAAGGTGACCCCCGCATGAACGACTTCCTGCAGCTTGCCCAGAGCCTGACCTTGGCCCTCAAGGCGCTGCAGATGTACACCGCGGCCCACCCGAGAACCCAGGAATCCCTGGCGGCCTCCCATCGGGTGCTGGACCGCTGGCTCGCCACCCAGGAACGGCTCCAGTTCATCGTCTCCGGTGCGAAGGCTTTCGCGGATGGCGTCGTGCAGGATGCCCGTAACCCCCATGTCGCCGCCCTGGTCCGGTCGGTCTCGGAGCGGGGCGTCAGCGGGTTCGTCTTCGAACGGGGCGTGACCCAGGAGGAGTGCCTCACCTTCCTCCAGGGCCTGGCCACCAAACCCCAGAAGCTCGAGGAGGTGGGCGGATTGGAAGCCTTCCTCTGCCATGCGGGCGTCCTGCATATCCGGGTCTCCCAGACCCGCTACCAGGAAGTGCATGAAGGCGAGGAGGGCGCCCGGGAGGACCAGGCCCCGGCCTTCAACCCCGCCCCGCCCGCCTCTTCCGAAGATCCCCTGATGAGGGCCATTCGCGAGGCGCTGCTCTCCGCCCTCGCCCCTCCCGGCAGCGGCCCCCGCGCGCCTGGGGTCAGGGCTGGCCTTGGGGCAGGCCCCGGTCCCTCTGGTGAGGGTGGGGTCGGGTTCCTCCGCAGGCTCCAGTCCGGCGAGCTGGGCGGACTCGAACCGGCCGGCGAGGAAGGAGCCGGCTTCCTTCGCGGGTTCCAGGCCGCGGATCTGAGCGGACTCGGCCCCCTGGGGTACGAGCTGGGCCTGGGAGACGGCCAACCCACGCCCGCCCAGCTCGGCATCCTCCGCCAGGTCCTGATGGGCATGGAACCCGAGATGCAGCTGAGCCTCCTCGCCGGCCTGGCTTCGCTCCCGGATCACCCCGCCGGCCTGGCCCTGGCCGTGAAGGCCCTGGCGGGCGAGATCCTGGCCGTGGCCACCAGTTCCATTCTTGCGAAGGGCGCCTCCTGGCACCACCTCCGGGGCCCGCTGGAGGACATCCTCCGGCCCCTGCCGGACCGGGAAGCCCTGGTGCGGGCCCTGTCGTCGCACCTGCGGAGCTCAGGCCTGGATGCCAGCCAGGCCGAGGCCCTCCTCCGACGGCTGGACTGGGAGGCCCTCTCCATTGAGGCCAAGCTGGTGAAGGTCCTCGAAGAGGGCCATCTCTTCGAGCTGACCCTCGATCAGCGCTTGGCTTTCCTGCGGGAACTCCTGGACCTTCACCGCTTCGATGCCTTCCTCCGGGTGCAGGAAGTGCTCCTGGAGACCCTGCGGAACGACCGGGCCGAGATCCGCATGAACGCCGCCCAGACCCTGGCCGGCATCGCCCGCTGGATCCAGGATCCCGGCCTTCCCCCCGGCGGCGAGGGTCCTCTGGCGGAAGCCCTTCGCGCCCACTTCGCCTGGGAACCGGATCCCCCCGTCCACCGCTGGACCGCCGGGGGACTGGAAGCGATGGCCTCGGCCCAGGTCCGGCGCGGGGACCTGCGGCACCTGATCGCCGACATCCAGGCCCTCGAGGGCCTGTGTGCCTTCCTGGAGGAGCAGCAGCCCTGGCGGAACCAGGCCCTGGAACGCCTGCGCGGCTCCCTCGCGGAACCCGAGATGCTGGCGGCCGCGGCGAACCACATCTTCGACGCCGATCGGCATCGCGTGGTCCACGAGGTGTATCCCTACCTCGAGTTCGTGGGCGCGCCCATGGCCCGGCACCTCGTGTCCATGCTGGGCGATGAGAACGAGCGCACCCGCCGCGGCCGCCTGGTAGAGGCAGTACGGAACCTCGGTCCCCTGTCCCTTCCCCCCCTGACCGAGGCCCTGAGCTCCCCGGCCTGGTACCTGGTGAGGAATACCCTCGCCCTGCTGTCGGATCTGGGGAATGCGGGCTCCGTGCCCGCCATCGCGCCCATCCTCCGGCACCCGGAACCGCGCGTCCGCCGCGCGGCGGTGCGGGCCCTCTGGAAGCTGGGCGGACCCGCCTCGGAGCCGCACCTGGTGGCGCGCATGAAGGACACGGACCCCGAGACGCTTCAGGAGATCCTCTTTGCGCTGGGCCAACTGCGCTCGGAAGGCAGCGTGGCTCCCGTCGCCGAGATCGCCCAGGACAAGCGCATCCTCGAGCCGCTCCGGGTGCAGGCCATCACCACCCTGGGTCAGATCGCCTCCCCCAAGGCCCAGCCGGTGCTGGCCGACCTCGTGCGGCGCCGGGGCTTTTTCGCCAGCGTGGAGCCCCACGACATCCGCCTCGCCGCCGCCCGGGCCCTGTGGTCCCTGGGAACCGCCGAGGCGCAGGAACTCCTCCGCCACATGGTCGAGGCCGAGCCGCGGGGTGAGGACCGGGAGGCCCTCCGGGAAATCCTCAAGCACCCGGTGACGCCGTGACCCACCTCGAGGCGCACCCCGATCCCCGCCAGCTCCTGGAGGCCTTCGAGGCCTTTACCGCCGCCTCGGAACACCTGCAGGCCCGCTACGAAGCGCTCCAGGTTCAGCTCGGCCAGCTCCAGGGCGAGCTGCAGACCGTGCTGGAAGCCGTCCCCTTCGCCATCTGGGTGCTGGGGGAGGATGGCTCGCTCCGCTTCACCAACCGGCCGCAGGGACTCGACGGCCGCTTCCTCCAGGGCCCCATGCCCTGGGAACCCGGCAGTCCGGGCGGGCAGCGGCGCTTCAAGACGGCCGAGGGGCGGGAGCAGATCTTCGAGGAGGAGCGCCGTTCGGCCCCGCACGGCGGCGCCATCGTCACCCTGCGGGATGTCACCGAAGCCGTGTTCCGCGCCCAGCAGGCCACCCGGGAGGATCGCCTCGCCGCCATGGGTCGGATGGCCGCCGAGCTCGCCCACGAGATCCGGAACCCCCTGGGGAGCCTGGCCCTCTTTTCCGGAATGCTCGTCGAGGACCTCCAAGATCAGGAGGGCCCCCTGGAGCTCGCCCGCAAGATGCAGGAGGGCGTGGGCCGCCTGAACCGCGTGGTGGGGAACACGCTCGCGTTCAGCCGGGATCTCCAACCCAAGCGCGTGTCCATCCCGCTCCGCGCCTTCTGGGAGGAGGCGCTGCGGAGTGCGACGCTGGCCGAAGCCGTCCCCTGGGACAACCGGATCCCGGAGTCCGCCACCTGGGAGGGGGATTCCGACCTGCTGCGCCAGGTCGCCCAGAACCTGCTCCAAAACGCCACCCGGGCTCTGGAGGACGCCGAGCATCCCCGGCTCACCCTCGCCGCCTTCGAGGAGCCCCTGGAAGGGCGCCACTGCTGGCACCTGACCCTGATGGACAATGGCTGCGGCATCCCAGCGGAGACCCTGTCGCGGGTATTCGATCCCTTCTTCAGCACCTTTGGCGGGGGCACGGGTCTGGGTCTCGCGGTCTGCCATCGCATCGTCGTGGCCCATGACGGCCTGCTCTTCATCGAGAGCCAGGTGGGCCGGGGCACCACGGTCCATCTGAGGCTGGCGGCGGCCACTCTTCCGTGACGGATGTCACAGGGCATGCGAAAATCAAGGCTTTCGCGGAGCGCCCCCATGTCATCCCTGGTCCACCTTGATCCTGGAAAGCAGGCGCCCGAGATCGTCAACGCCATCATCGAGATTCCCACGGGCTCGCGGATCAAGTACGAGATCGACCACCATACGGGCTTGGTGCATGTGGACCGTGTGCTCTTCTCCCCCTTCCACTACCCCGCCGAATACGGCTTCATCCCCGGCACGCTGGCCGACGACGGCGATCCGGCCGACATCCTGGTGCTCATCAACGGGTCGACCTATCCCGGCGTGGTGATCCGCGCCCGGCCCATCGCCCTGCTGCGCATGACGGACGACAAGGGCCATGACGCCAAGATCCTGGCCGTGGCCACGGACGACCCCACCTATGCCCATGTGACCTCCCGCACGGACCTGCCCCCGCACTTCCTGCTCGAGGTCGAGCACTTCTTCCTCACCTACAAGGACCTGGAGCGCAAGAGCGTGGCCAGCGATGGGTGGGGGGGCAAGGCCGAGGCCCACGCCTTCGTGCAGGCTTCCATCGAGGCCTACAACAAGCAGATGAAGTAGCGGGCGATGGAAGATCCGACCGGGGCCCCGGGCCTCGTCTGCTTCGACCTGGACGGAACCCTGGTGGATCCCCTGCTCGGCGTCCGCAACTGCCTGCGGAAGACCTGCGAGGCCTTCCACCTCGACATGCCCGACGAACCGACAATCCACAACTGGATTGGCTTCGGCATGCGCGAGTCCCTGGCCACCCTGAAGGGCCTGGAGGATCCGGCGCGGCTGGAGGCGGCCCTGGACTTCTACTGGGAGCGCTACCGCGAGGACGGCGTCTTCGAGCACGAGCTGTACCCCGGCGTCTTCCACCTCCTGCACCGGCTGAAGCGCCAGGGCCACCGCATCTATGTCGTGTCCGCCAAGCCCAGCCTCTTCGCCCGCCGCATCGCGTACCAGTTCGATCTGAACCTGATCTTCGACGACATCTTCGGCAGCAGCCTGAAGGGCCGGTGGCAGCCCAAGACCGAGGTGCTGGCGGGCCTGGCGGAACGGGGCACCATCTGGCCCGGCGGCGTCTTCATCGGCGACCGCGGCGTGGACATGACCGCCGCCCACAACCATGGCCTCGAAGCCATCGGCGTAGGCTGGGGGTACGGCAGCCATGAGGAGTTGCAGAGGGCCGGAGCGGACCACCTCTTCGACACGGTGCCGGAGCTGGATGCCTGGCTTCGGCTGCGCTTCCCCCAAGCCGAAGTCTTCGACGCCTTCAGCCGCTCGGAGTAGGCCTTCAGCCGTTGGGCGTCGCCCAGCGCGTGCCCGCCGGCACCTGGGGCTTGAAGATGCCGGGTGCAACCGAAGCGGGGGTCTTCGGATCCAGCAGCTCCAGCCGCTGCTGGGCCCCGGTGGGATCGGTCCATTCGAGGGTGCGCAGCAGGCCCTTGCGGCCCGTGGCCTTCAGCCCGGGCAGACCCGATTCCCTGGGTACCAGCTTCACGGCGTCGTTCCCGATGGATTCGGCGCGGTAGAGCTGGTTAATGCGGGCGGGATCCAGGAGGAGGCCCAGCAGGGGGAAATCGCGCACGGCCCTGGCCAGTTCAACGCGCTGGGCGGTGCGGGTGTCGGGATCGTACTGCACGAGGTGGCGGCCATCCGAGGTCACCCTCAGACCCGAATCGTAAGCCACGCGCAGCTTTCCGCCGCGGGCCAGCAGCAGCTCCCCTTCCCTCGCCAGCTTCCCGAAAACCGCGCTGTCGCTCTCCTGGCGGAACCGGCTGGCGAGGATGGGGACCTTGGGCAGGGCCGTCCACCACGCAGGCAGGGCCGCCGACAGCGGGGTCATCAACACGGCGACGAGGGCGAGCGCACGCATCTCAGCCCCGCTTGAGCTCGACGCTGAGCTTGGCGGTGCTGCCCTTGGCGGGAGCCGGACGATGGATCTGGCCTTCCGCCACCATCTGCCCCTTGAGGCGCACCTGCACGAAAATCTCGACCTCCTGGCCATCGGTCTCGGGGGGAACCTCGAGCCGCAGCACCGAAGGCGCGCCCTGGCGCCCCACCTGTGTCAGCTCACCCATCAGGGAGGAGATGGCGTCCTTGGAATCCGCAGCTTTGGGCCGGAGCGTGGGGCGCCGGGCCTCCACCTTCAGCGAGGCGAGGGCCGCCAACGGATCCACCTTCGGGGCGGGACGGGCCGTGGAATGGGCCGCCGGACGAACGGGGACGGGCTGAGCCGGAGCTTCAGGAGCCGGTGCCATCTCAGGAGCCGGCGGCATCTCGGGAGTCGGTGGAACAGGCTCGGAGGCCGGCAAGGCTTCGATCTCGGGAAGGACTTCCATCTCCTCCTCATCCAGGACCAGAGAGGAAGGAGACAGGTCATCCGCCTCATCCCCTGACAGGAAGGTGATGCTGTCATCCGCCGCGGGCGGCTCCGCCGGCGGGGGGGCGTCGAGGAAGTGGGGCGCCTCGATGTAAAGGCCCGTGTCGTCGTCTTCGTCGGGCAGCGGCACGCTTCCAGAGGCTGAAGCCTGGGCGGGGGCCTCCATGTCGAGCAGGTCGGTGACCGAGGGCAGGTCCGACAGGGTCAGCGCCTCCACGCCCGGCTGGGCCAGCGAGACCGGCGCGGGGGCCTTGGGCGCCTGGGCCTCGCCCAGCACATGGGTCTTGATGTGCGACAGGGCGAGCTTGGTGACGCCGCGCAGGGTCTCGAACACACCGGTGCCATCCGAAGCCACCGACTGGAAGCTGGGGAGTCCGCGGGAATTGAAGACCGATTCCAGCTGCTCGACGGACACCACATTCTTCAGGTCCCGCTTGTTCCACTGGAAGACCACGGGGATGTCGTGGAGATCCAGGCCCAGCTCCCGGAGGTTCTCCTCCAGGTTCTGCCAGCTCTCCCGGCAGGCATCCAGCATCGGCACCTGGCTGTCCACCACGAAGACGATGCCATCCACGCCCTTGAGCACCAGCTTGCGGGTGCTGTTGTAGAACACCTGCCCGGGCACGGTGTAGAGCTGGAGCTTGGTCTTGAAGCCGCCCACCATGCCCACATCCATCGGCAGCAGGTCGAAGAACAGGGTGCGGTCCGTCTCGGTGTTGAGGCTCACCATCTCGCCGCGCGCCTTTTGGCTCGTCTTGCCGTAGATGGTGTTGAGGTTGGTGGTTTTTCCGCACAGGCCGGGCCCGTAGTAGACGATTTTCGCCGTCATCTGCCGGGTGGCGTGGTTGAAGAACACCATTCTTGAACCTCTTGGTAGAAAAAAGTTTAGCCCGGAAATCCATCCGGGCTCAATGCAAATGCAGGATTTCCCGGCCCTAGGGCATTCCCTTCAGGAGGGCGAGCACCTGCTGGTCGTGGTCCTTCGTGCGGATGTCCCGGATCACCTTCCGGACGACGCCCTGCCGGTCGATGAGGAAAGTAACCCGCTTGGCGAATCCAAGCAGGGGCATTTTCACGCCGTAGGCCTCGATGATGCGCCGGTCGGGGTCCGCCAGGATGCTGAAGGGCAGGTGGAACTTCTCCGCGAAGGCCTGGTGGCTCTGGCTGGTATCCGCGCTCACGCCCAGGATGACGGCGCCCGCGGCCTGGATCGCCGAAAAGCCATCCCGCAGGCTGCAGGCCTGGGCCGTGCAGCCCGGCGTGTCGTCCTTGGGATAGAAGTAGAGCACCACCGCCGATTTCCCCTGGAAGTCCGCCAGGCGCACCAGAGCCCCGTGCTGGTCGCGCGCCTCGAAGGCCGGAGCCTTGGTCCCTTCCGCCACCTCGGCCGCTGAAGCCAGCCCCAGCATCGCGATGATTCCCATGCCAGCCCTCCATCCCCGATCCATGCGAGCCTCCAGGAAGATGGTGGAGTGTGGCACCATCGGCTCTTCGATGGGAGTTCTGGCCTTGGACAAGATGGTTCGCATCGCCCTCATCCCCGGCGACGGCGTCGGCCGAGAGGTCATGGCCGAGGCCATTCCCTGCCTGGCCTGGGCCCGATCCCGGGGGCGGAACCTCGAGACCCAGCCCCTCCCCTACGGCGCGGACCACTTCCTCCGCACGGGAGAGACCCTCCCGAGCTCCGCCTTTGCCGAACTGCGCGATGGCTGCGACGCCATTCTCTTCGGGGCCGTGGGGGATCCGCGGGTGCCAGACGGCCGCCATGCGGAGGAGATCCTGCTGCGCCTCCGCCAGGGCCTGGACCTGACGGTGAACTTCCGCCCCTGCAAGCCCTGGGTGCCGGGAAGCGGCCCAACCCTCGACATTGAGGTCTTCCGCGAGAACACGGAGGGTCCCTACTGCCTGCAGGGTTCCACGGAGCCGGGCCGGGCCATCGACCTGGCCGTGCACACGGAACCAGCCGTTCGGCGCCTCCTGGAAGCCGCCTTCGCCCGCGCCCGCACCCGTGGCTGCGCCCTGACCCTGGCCCACAAGGCCAATGTGCTGAAGCACGGCCATGGACTCTGGGTGCGCGTCTTCCAGGACCTGCAGAAAACCTTCCCAGAGGTGCCCGCCAAAGGCATGCATGCAGATGCCCTGCTCTGTGCGCTGGTGCAGGATCCAGGCCCCTTCGGCGTGATCGCGGCGGACAACTACCTGGGCGACCTCATCAGCGACCTCACGGCGGCCTTCGTCGGCGGCATGGGCGTGGCGCCTTCCCTGAGTTGGGCCCCGCACCGGCCCCACCGCTGCGCCGCCCTGGCCGAGCCGGTGCACGGCTCGGCTCCCGACCTTGCCGGGCAGGGCCTGGCCAATCCCGTGGGCATGCTCCTCAGTACCGCCCTGCTCTTCCGGCACCTGGGCTGGGAGCCGGAAGCAGGTGCGCTGGAAACGGCCGTGGCGGGTGCCCTCGAAGCCGGCGCCCGAACCCGGGACCTCGGGGGTGACCTGGGCACGGCGGCGATGGGCGCAGCCATCCGCGATCGCCTGCCCCGGTAGCCAGCATCAAGGCTCCGCCGGCCGAGTATTGCCGGTAGCGTTTCGTCGGGGGCGTTTCGTCAACAGCTGCGCATGACACCCACGAGCAGCCCCTGGATGTCGATGCGCTGAGGCGGATAGCAGTGGGGCTGGAGCTCGGGGTTGTGGGGGATCAGCCACACGCCCTTGGCATCCCGACGGAATTCCTTGAGGGTCACTTCCTCGCGGTCGATGAGGGCCACCACCCGATCCCCGTTGCGGTACTCGCCCTTGCGCTGCAGGACCACCAGGTCGCCGTCCAGGATGGCATCGTCCACCATAGAGTCGCCCCGGACGCGCAGGACGAAGAGTTCATCCCGCTGGCGGTGGATGCTGTTGGGCACCTCGATGGGCAGAGCCCGGCTCTCCGGCAGGATGGGCGAGCCGGCGGCCACATCGCCGCAGAAGGGGAAAATCTTCATGGCGGGTACCGGCTCGGGGCGCTCGCTTCGCGGCGCGGGCCCCTCGGTCCCGGTGCCCGCGGCCACCACGAGGTTGTTGCCCTTGCCGTGGCTGCGGACGAGGAAACCCTTGTCCATGAGGTGCTGGACATGCTTGTGGATGGTGGACACCGCACTGGAACCCACCCCCTTGGCGATTTCCGCCAGCGTGGGGCTGCGTCCTTCCGCCTGTACGAAGGTGCGGATGAACTTCAGCACGGCCTGCTGTCGCTTGGTGAGGTCACTGGCTTTCATGGCTCCAAGGTAAGAGCCGATCCCTGGGTCGTCAATCCCTTTTTTTTCGCTTTATTTCAGACCCGTCCGATCCTCCCTTTCATTACCTTTCCTGGATGGCCCTGGGAGCGTCTGCCATACTGGACGATGGCGTGGCGGGCCAAGCATTTACGCCCTCTTCGTCGCCATTGCCCCGATGAGAAAGGAGTCCTATGACTGCCACCCTCGCCGCCCCTGCCGCCTCCGGAGGAGCGAAAACCAGGATCAATGATTTTTCCATCCAGGTGGCCACGGTCAACGGATCGGGTTCACAGACGGCGAACACGGTTCTGCTGCGCGCCATCTTCCAGATGGGCGTGCTCGTCAGTGGCAAGAACCTCTTCCCCTCGAACATCGCGGGCCTGCCCACCTGGTTCACCATCCGCGCCAGCGCCAAGGGCTATGTGGCCCGCAAGGCCAGCAACGAAATGCTGATCCTGATGAACCCCGAGACCGCCAAGGACGACATCGCCAAGGCCGATCCCGGAGCGCTGGTGATCTACGATGAGCCCCTGCAGCTCGACAAGCTCCGCGGCGACCTGGCCTACATCCCCGTGCCCTTCCAGAAGCTCGTGACGGCCTCCTGCCCCGAGCCCAAGCTGCACAAGCTGGTGAAGAACATGATCTATGTGGGCGTGGCCGCCCGCCTGCTCGGCATCGACATGGAGGAGGTCAAGAAGGCCATCGCCAAGCAGCTGAAGGGCAAGGCCAAGGCCGTCGAACTCAATCAGACCGCCTGCACGGCCGGCTACGACTGGGCCATGGAGAACCTCGAGGACCAGGACCACATCAAGGTCATCCGCGACAACAAGACCCAGGGCCTCATCATCGTGGACGGCAACGAGGCCTGCGCCCTGGGCGCGCTCTTTGCCGGCGTGACCGTGGTGGGCTGGTATCCCATCACGCCCGCCTCCAGCCTGGTCGAGACCTTCATCGAATACGCCGAGGAGTACCGCAAGGACCCCAAGACCGGCAAGTCCACCGTGGCCATTGTGCAGATGGAGGACGAGCTCGCCTCTGCGGGCGTCGTGCTCTCGGCGGGATGGGCCGGCGCCCGATCCATGACTTCCACCGCGGGCCCCGGCATCTCGCTGATGAGCGAGTTCATCGGCATGGGCTACTATGTGGAGGCCCCGGGCGTGTTCTTCAATGTGGCTCGCACGGGCCCCAGCACCGGCCTTCCCACCCGCACCCAGCAGTCCGATGTGGAGCTCTGCGCCAAGGCCAGCCACGGGGATACCCAGCACATCAACCTCTACCCCGGGACCATGGAGGAGTGCTTCCAGTTCTCCTACGACGCCTTCGATCTGGCCGAGCGCTTCCAGACGCCGATCTTCGTCGTCACCGACCTCGACCTCGGCATGCAGAACTGGTCCTCCAAACCCTTCGCCTACCCCACCAAGCCCTATGACCGGGGCAAGGTGCTCAACCAGCAGCAGCTGGCCGACATGCAGGACTGGGGCCGCTACAAGGATGTGGACGGCGATGGCATCTGCTACCGCTCCCTGCCCGGCACGCCCGGCGGCAAGGGGGCCTACTTCACCCGCGGATCGGGGCACAACGCCTACGCCCAGTACTCCGAGAAGCCCGAGGACTACCTCGCCGTGGTGGACCGCCTGAAGCGGAAGTACGAGACCGCCAAGACCCATGTGCCCGGCCCTGTCTTCCGCAACCTGGGATCCGACAAGGGTGTCCTGGCCTTCGGCTCCAGTGATCCCGCCGTCATCGAGGCCCAGGACATCCTGGCCGAAACCGGTCTGAAGACGGACTACCTGCGCCTGCGCGCCCTGCCCTTCACCGCCGAGGTCGATGCCTTCGTGAAGGAGAAGAAGGTCATCTACATCGTCGAGCAGAACCGCGATGGCCAGATGGCCAACCTCTTCCGCGAAACCTATCCCGAGTACGCCACCAAGTTCAAGAGCGTCCTCCACTACGACGGCCACGCCATCGACGCCAAGTGCATCGTGGATCAGATCACCGCCTTCGAGCAGAAGTAAGGAGCCGACCATGACCACCGCCACCCCTTCCGCTCCCAACCCTCCGGCCACTCCGACCAACAAGCTCGGCTTCACCAAGCAGGACTATGTGGGCTCCAAGTCCACCCTCTGCGCGGGCTGCGGCCACGACGCCATCACGGCCCAGATCATCAACGCCGCCTTCGAGTCCAACCTCGAAGGCTACCGTGTCACCAAATACTCCGGCATCGGCTGCTCGTCCAAGACACCCGCCTACTTCATCAACCAGGGCTGGGGCTTCAACAGCGTCCACGGCCGCATGCCCTCCATCGCCACCGGTGCCTCGCTGGCCAACCGGAACCTCATCAACATCGGCATCTCCGGCGACGGCGATTCCATGTCCATCGGCATGGGCCAGTTCGTCCACGCGGTGCGGCGCAACATTCCGATGATCTACATCATCGAGGACAACGGCGTCTACGGCCTCACGAAGGGACAGTTCTCCGCCACTGCCGACAAGGGTTCCCACCTCAAGAGCGGCGCCGTGAACGACCTGCCGCCCATCGATCCCTGCACCCTGGCCATCGAGCTGGGCTGCGGCTTCGTGGCCCGGTGCTTCTCCGGCAACCCCAAGCAGCTGAACACCATCCTCAAGGCCGCCTTCGCCTACGAAGGCACCGTGGTGCTCGACATCATCAGTCCCTGCGTCACCTTCAACAACCACGATGCTTCGACCCGTTCATACAAGCATGTGAAGGACCACGATTTTCCCCTCCACGACCTGGGCTTCATCCAGTACTCCGAAGTCGAGGATGTGGAGATCCCCGCCGGACAGACCGAGATCGTCACCTTCCCCGACGGCTCCAAGGTCGCCATCAAGGCGACGCACGAGGGCTACGACCCCACGGATCGCTTCGGCGCCATGAAGGCCGTCCACGAGTCCATGGCCAAGGGCGAGTTCCTCACGGGCCTGCTCTACATCAACCCCACCCAGCCCCCCCTGCCCCAGGTGCTGAACCTGGTGGACGAGCCCCTGAACAGCCTCGGCGAGGCCCAGCTGAAGCCCAGCGAGGCCACCCTCAACGAGATCATGCAGTCCCTGATGTAGGTCCCCGTGCCCATGGCCGGCCGGCACCCCGCCGGTCGGCCATTGACGCCGAATGCCGGCCCGTTAGACTAAAGGTTCATGGGCCTGTAGCTCAGCTGGGAGAGCGCTGCGTTCGCAATGCAGAGGTCGTCAGTTCGATCCTGATCAGGTCCACCAAAAGCCCCTTGAGAAATCAGGGGGCTACTTGTTTTTAAGCGGCATCATTTTTTTGAGCGCGGCCTCCTGCTCAAACGGTGCTCAAAACCCGGTCCCAGATCGACGCGGATGGTGCCGGGTGACTTCGGGCATATCCTGTTCACCAAAGGGGGGGCAGAGTGTCGAACCAAGGGGCCACGAGAGAGCGCACCGGGCAGGAGATGGAAGCCCTGATGCAGGCTTACGAGGCGCGGTTCGCCTGCCTGTTCTACCCCTGGGGCTTCGTCTCGTGGGACGGCGGCCTTTGGGATCGGGTGGAAGCGGCCATCAGGACAGGCGAGCCCCTGCCCTACTCTGGGGTGCCTGAAGGGGCCATTCTCTAGGCCAAACCCGCGCCGATGCTGGGTCTAGGTGTTCCCGCAAGATGGCGGAACATGGCGGAATTATGCCCAGGAATGGGCCTAGCAGGCGATTTAAGGCCAGTTGACCCCATCGGGGCCACCATCACACCCCAAGAGGGTGAGACACGGCAAATTGACGCAGGGGGGAAGGTCCGCTGGGGCCTCTGGATGCCTACAAAGAGAAACCCCCCTCCAGGGGCAGGTCTGGAGGGGGGCACGGTTCCTGGGCAGGGCTCACGATGCCCAGGGCCGATGGTCAGGTGGTAGCGGCGAAGTGAATCACAGACTTGAGCCCATAGACGGCCTGGACACGGCGAACGGTGTCCCCACCAAGTTCCGGGGGGTGGGCTGGGCAGAGCAGGCGCGGCCCATGCTGAACCACAAGGCGCAAGGTTTCAGGGAACCCGTTCGAGCGTTTGAACCTCAAGAAGATCAAGTCTCCCGGCTCGGCATCCTCCCGAATGATCTGGATGAGGGCCAGGGCAGCGCGGTCCACCTGTTCGGCGTGGTTCCCGCCTTCGGCTTCCAGCTTCCAGGATCGCCGGATGGAAAGTTCGCAGGGCGGATAGGTCACGGCATCACCTCTTCGGGTTCCGGGTCGGGGTCGGGTTCGGGGTCCATGAAGCCCCCCTGCATCACAGCGGCGAAGGCGCGGGCCATGAGATCAGCGCGGCGAAGGTCTGCCCCTCTGGACTGGAGGCGGCCCCGGAAGGCTTCCACAGACTCACCATCGGCGCGGGTGAATGACTCGTGGCGTTGCTTCCCATCGAAGGCGTGGGCACTCGTGGGCTCGGCACTCCCAGCGGGAAAGAAGGCGCAAACCCAGACGGGGCGGGTGATGGTCTCCAGGCGATGAAGGCGGGCGCGGTAGGTCACGGCTCATCCTCGTGGCAGGAGAACCGGGCCAGGGCCTCGATAAAGGCATCCTGTGGGATCAGGGCGTTGTGTTCGGCCTGGAGGCGATTGAGGAACCCATACAGGCCCCCAATCTCATCCATGCCGCGCATCATCACCTCGAACGAACGGCCATTCGGCCCCAGCGTTCGCAGGCGGGCACCCTGGATGGCGTTGAATCCGTTCCGAATCCAGCCTTCCACCTTGCAGACGGGCGCGGTGGGGATTGAAGGGGTTTCCCCGCCGAAGTCCCCTTCGGGCATCGGGGCCAGGGGCTCATGCTCCCGGTGGGCCTCCATGACCGCGCCGAAGTCCCTCTGGAGCCTGCATTGGAAGGCGGCGGCACTCTCACCAGGGCGGCGATGCACCTTGATCGAGGCGGCGATGATGGCCCCGGTGGGACCACGGCGAAGGGTTGCACGGGGGCGCGGGGTGAAGGTCTCAGAAGGCATCGGGGTTCTCCAGCTTGGCGAGTTCTTCCAGTCGGTTCAGGCGGCCTTCAATGTCGGACACTTCCAGGGCCTTCAAGAGAATCCCAACCCCTCGGAAGTAGGACGCGGCGGCGGTAGGGGTGATCTTTCGGGCTTCCAGGGACCGCAGAGCCCAGGCGGTGGCCTTCATGGCGTCTTTGGCGGTGGCCAGCTTGCGGCCCCGGATGGGTTGCTTGGGCGCTGGGGTCCGTGTCATTTGGGGGCCTCCAAGGGCGGTTTGAGTGCAGAAACGCGACAGCTAAGGGCGGTTTGATGCAGTCCCAAGGGCCGAAGATCCAGGCGGGGCGGGCGTTTCGGCCCTTGGGTGCATGTTTTCAAGCGTTCGGACTTTGAAGAGAGGGCGCGGCCCCCTCGTGGGCAAGTGGGGGCAAGTGGGGGTCAGTTGCCACTCAGGACGGCCTGGGCAGCCACCATGCGGTTGATTCGGCGGGCTTCCCCGATGGCGGCGTTATGGCTGGGCAGGTTCACGCCAGAGGTGTTCGCATCCATGAGGCTGGTTTTCACCATGCGGAAGGCGCGTTCAACGATGGCGACATGCCCGTCAATGAGTTCGAGCAGGGCCATGGCTTCGCGGTTGGCAGTCGGGAAGAGTTCGGCGGCCTGGGGCTCACGGATGGAGAGAGCCCAGACGCGGAGCCAGCTTTCGGTATCGGCAGCATCACGGGCATGGAGCATGAGGGCGTCAGCGGGCAGGGAAGCGGCTTCCTGCTGGAGAGCCAGGACGAGGGTGGGGTTCTTGAACAGGGCCTCTTCGATGAATACCTTGCGGAAGGCAAGGGCCTTGTTCAGCCAGAATTCGCGCTCCGGCTCGGCCTCGGCCTTGAGTTCCTGGACCTGCCCCAGCATGAAGCCCAGCTTGTCGCGGGTGGGGCCGCACAGGTTCTCAAGCTGGGAATTCTTGCCCAGGGTGGACAGGTTGTTGTTGTTCTTGATGACTTCGGCCTGCCCCTGCACGGTGCCGTAGAGTTCTTCGGCTTGCAGGGCCAGCTTGTTTGCGGCGGCGCGGATGGCCTGGAGGAAAGAGAGTGACTTCATGGGGTGTTCCTTTCGGTGATGGCGCGGGGTTGCGCCGGGTTAGGGTTTGGGCTGACGGGCAGCGTGCGCGGCGTTGACGGCGGTTTCCTTGGCCTCGATCTGTGCCAACAGTTCAGGGCGGCGGGGGTGATTCAGTGGCAGGGCTTCCACCTCGGATCGAGAGAGGATCAGGGGGGCGGGTTCTCGGCAGACTCGAACGGGTGTTCCGGTGCTTCGCATGGCGGCTCCTTTCAGGGCATGGCGGATTCGGGTTGGGGCGCGGCCTGTTGATGTTCAAAGGCCCGGAGAGTTCGCAGACCTTCGGCCCAACGGCCACCGGCAGGTGCAAGGAAGGTGCTGACGTGCTGAACAAAGCCTTCGGCCACCTTGGGGTGCTTCGTGACGTAGAGTTCGGCCACCCGGCGAAGCTGATCAGGCGTGGCCTCTCCTGAATCAACGATGGCCTGCCAGCACTTTTCAGCGGCCATGCGATCCCCGCGCTTCACTCGCATGGATTCGTTGCCGTCACGGTCAACGTGCTTTGAAGCTGGCCAGGACTTCCAGGTCGTCTCGAAAGCAGAAGCGGATTCATCCCCTCGGAGGAAGGTGACGATCACCTCACCCTTCCGGGTGCCCCTGGGGGCCTTTGGGGGATTCTTTTTCTTTTCTTCTTCTTCGTTCTTCTTATTGGAAACCGCTTGGGTTTCACCACAGGAACCCACTGGGTTTTTCCGTGGGCGGCCACCTGTTTTGCCGTTTTCCCTGTTGGCACCACACTTTTTGGCGTATGCGGCCACCTCGGAAAGGACGCTTGGGATCAACAGGAAGCCCGGTCTAGATGGATCTTCAGCGAAGAGGAAGGCCACCCTAGACAGGCTCTTAAGGGCATGATCAGAGCGCCTTGAGAGCAGCCTTCCAAGCGCCTTCCCATCGGTTGGGATGAATCCCCCGCTCCGGGCGGCAACGCACTTGCAGCGGATGAGGAAGCCCAAGTCTGCGTCTGTCATGGCCTGAAACGCTGGATCACCCTGGACTTCAAGTGTCCAGACTTTGAAGAAGGCAAGAGGGGTGGTCGGTCCCGAGGTCGTCGCGTCGTTCTGTTGCGCCTCCTGCCCAGTCGGCGCGGGGGTCATGGCCTACCCTTTCTTCAGGGTGCCGATGTAGCGGGCATATTCAGTTGCACGGACACGGGCGGCCTTGGCCCCGACCTTCACCACTTCAAACTCGCCACGGCCTCGCAGGACGTAGACAGTCGAAAGGGTGACTCCGAGCCCGTCTGCAACCTGCTTCAGGGTCATCAATCGTTCGGGAACCAGGGACGGCTCAGGGGTTGGGACGGTAGCGGCTTTCATGTGTTCCTCCGGGCGGTAGCGGTGTCATCCGCGATGCTCAGAGGTTGTGTTCCGCCGTCTGTCTCTGGAAGTGTCGAAACCTGCGATCAGAGGCGAGGTTCCGTCACTTGACGGACTGCCTACGCTTCGCAGATCGGCCCCAGTCCTCACCCTTGGGGGCCTTGCCCGTGCTGGCCTCGAACGCGAGGCGGGCCAGTTGAAGCCCCTTTTCTTGGCTCACCCTGCACCGCTTGGCCAGGGCCAGGGCTTCCCGCACGAGGGCGGCATCCGGGGTCTCCGGCTTGTGCTGACGGGCGATGCTCCCCCGCAGGTGTTCAGCTCTGTCCCGTGCGATGCCCTCCAGTGCCTCCAGGCCACCCGTCAGGGCAGCGGGAAACGCAGGGGCGGCCTGTGCCCATTGGGCCAAGGTGGCACCCTCTCTGCCACCTGTGCGGCCCTCCCACAGGCCCGCGATGGAGCGTTGAAGGTCTGGGCCTGCATCCTGGAGGGCTTCCCGTAGATCACGGGCAAGGCGGGCCACCTTCGCGGCCTCATCACGCTCCAGGCGCGGGGGCTCCCCGGCATCCTGGGCAGCATCTTGGCGGGCGTGGCGGCGGGGAAGCTCCAAGGCAGCGAAGGCACGGGCCTGGGTCTCTCCAAAGTCTGTCCAGGCGCGGGGATCGGCAGGGATGCCCAGGATGGCCAGGGCTTGCGGGAAGTAGGCTTCAAGGCGCTGCTCAGGGGTCACGAGGCACCCCCCGTCTTGATCTTCAGGCCCGCAACCTTCGGGCGCTTCACCAAGCCCAGGTCTGGCATCAGCTTTCGCACGGCATCAGCAAGGGCATTCGGGGCCAAGTGCCCATAGTGCTTTTCGACCATCCGGGTATCAGCGTGGCCAAGCTGGGCAGCGACATAGACCAAGGGGCATCCAGCGTTCACGAGCATGGAGGCATAGGTGTGTCTGAGTTCATGGAAGCGCACCGATCCGACCTTAGCGGCCTTGCAGGAGACCTCCATGAAGGTTGCGGCGTCTGAGTGCCCCCAGGATGAGCCCAGATCCTTCCGAAGTGTCCGCTTCCAGGTGTCGCGCTGGAACACGGCTGCATCGGCTACCTTCCCGGCACACAGCCCGTCGAGTAGGGATCGGCCTTCATCCGTCAGGACGATCTGACGGGACTTCCCGCTTTTCGATTCGGCAATGAGGATGGTTCCCGCCGTGGCGTTGTAGTCCCGCACCTGAAGCCTTGCCAGTTCGGAGTATCGGGCTCCCGTCAGGAGGGCACCTTGCACAAGGCTTTTGAAGTCTGGGGGGCAGGCATTCACAAGGCGCTGGGCCTCTTCCTGACTCAGGAACCGGACGCGAGACTTCACCACGGACTCAAACGGGGCAACGTGAATCCACGCTCGATGGCTCGAAACCTTGGTGTTTCTGAGGGCGAGATTCAAGGCGGCCTTCAGGATCGAGAGGATTCGATTCGCCGTGTTCTTTCGGGCTCGAAGCTGATCCTCGGTCGGTTTCTTGGCCCAGGTCTCAGTGGCCTCGCTCATCCCGAATCCGGTTTTCATTCGAGGCTTCGCGGCCACCGATGAAAGCCAATCTTCCAATTTGCGCTTGTTCAGCTTCGCCAGGGGGATCTCACCCAGGGCAGGAATGATGTGTGTTTTCGCGTAGCTCTCCGAGGTGGCAATGGACTTGCGCCCCTTGTTCTTCATCTCCCGCAGGTAATCGGCGACGGCCTGGGCCACGGTGTAGGGGCCTTTTTGAATGGTGATGCCCTCACCTTCAAGGGCCTGCTCTGTCCGTTCCTGAAACCACTTCTTCGCCTTATCCTGCGCTTCTTTGTAGCTCAGGATCGTCTCCCCATCCGAGGCGTGGTGATCATCGGCTGCGCCCAGCTTGGTCTGGAGGATCTGCCCCTCATACCGCCACCGGGCAGACCAGGAACCAGCGGCCCCGCTCTCCGGTTTCCGGTAGCAGAGATACTGCCCATCCTTCAGGGGCTCCTGATGCACCTTCCCACGAGCCAATTTTTTGCGGGCGGTTGAAGTGTCGAATTTGGCGCTGCGCTTGGTCTTAGCCATCCTGAGCCCTCCCGTTCCGTGCTCAAACGGTGCTCAAAAGGTAGTCCCAAACCGTATAATATGCAAACGGAAGATAAACTACTATGTTCCTGTTTTATCTGTTTCTTAAGCCTTCCGACATTATTCGCCTATCACCTTTTTTTCGCTTTCGCAATGCAGAGGTCGTCAGTTCGATCCTGATCAGGTCCACCAATGAGCCCCTTGAGACATCAAGGGGCTTTTTGTTTTCCATCGGCGCGCTCCCAAAAAAGCGGGCAGGGGAGAAATCCCCCTGCCCTGTCCGGTTCGTGCCTGTCGATGCCAGGATCCCTAGTGGTCGCGCTGGCGGTCGTCCCGCCCGCGATCCCGGTCATGATCGCCGTGCTTTCCATGCCCACGGCCGCGCTCATTGCGCCAGCGGCTGTAGTCCTCGCCCTCTTCCATGCGCTGGTGGGACCAGTGTCCGGGCTCGTAACGGTAGGCTCCAGATTCGGGCTGGTACCGGGGCTTGACCCACCTGGAACCGCGCTGACCCGGCTGTTCCCAGCGGCCGGGGGCCCAGGCCCAGCGGTCATCCTGGCGATCCCAGTAGCCCGCGATCCAGATATGGTTCCGGCTGGGTCGCTCCATCCGGATTTCCCGCTGAGGCGGAGGGGGAGCATCCGGGGCGACCCGAATGCGGATGGCTCCGAGATCCACGCCGATCCTGATCTGGGCAGACGCGGGCATGCAACTGAAGGCCGCGAGCACGGCGGGTAGAGCCAATCTTGCCAAACGGTTGTTCATGAAGGCCTCCTTGGCCACAGGTTGATGGTGCAGGTGCCGTGTTGTCGTCCTGACCTGAACGATTCACGGGTCTTGTCCCGGTTGCGTGAGGGCCCGAGGCGACGGGACTCATCAGGTTGATGGGGTGTTCCCATCCCATTCGCGCTCCCTCGGGCCGCCGTGCCGTGGCTTCTCAGCCATGGCTGCGTGTCTCGGGCAGGGTCTAGTTGATGAACACCGTGAGCGCCATTCGATCTCGGGGATGCGTGCGATTGCGCAGGTAGTAGCCGCCCCCGTAGTACTCGATGTACAGATAATCGCGGCCGTACCAATCCTCGGACCAGTATTCGGGCCAGGGATCCAGGACGCTGAACCACAGTCCTCCGAACTGGAAGCGGGGGTAGCCGCCGACCACCACCAGGGGGAAGCTGAACATCCGGAACCCATGGCGGGAACCGAAATAGCTGCGGTACCGATCCTCGGGAATCCGGTAGCCGGAGTAGCCGCCCCGCTGCTGCCAGCTGCGGTGCTCGGCCCGCCAATCCTGCGCACGACGGTCGCCCCAGGCTCCCCGGTGTTGACTCTCGTAGCCGCCCCGACTCTGGGGAGCCGGTGAACGGCGCGGTTCATCGGGACGGACGGGTGTACCCGCTCGAGGCCGTCGATCAGGGATGGGATCCACCGGACGCCGGGGGTTTTCCTGCGCCATGGGTCTTGGTTGCGGCTGCGCTCGCTCCGGTCGGGACTCCTGCGGCTGCCGCTCCGGCCTCTGGCGAGAGGATTCCCTCGCGGCCGCAGGCTGCGGTCGCTGCTTGTCGGGCCTGGCTTCCTGTTCCTGATTGGGCCGCCGGGGCTCCTGTTCGCGCGGTTCCCGCTGGGCATAGACCGGCGTCATGGCTTCGAGGAGCAAGGGCAGGATCCCGATGTTGATGAGCCCGAATGCCTTCATGGTCTTCACCTCCCATATGCCCCCAGACAAGAGCGCGATTCGTGCCAGTTGTTTAGTCTTTATATAACTTGATTAATGCCAACAATGGCAGCGCGACGCGCGGGGCTACTCCATCAAGTTGAAGGATGGTGACCTTCAAAGTGAAGAAGCGATATGGGCATCTGGAACCCCGCCCGCCTCAGAGCCAGTAGGCAAAGAGGCGCGCAAACCACTCCTTGAATCGCTGCCCCCGGGGCCGGTCGTTCCACTGCACCAGGGTGATCTCGCGGGAATCCCGCAGGTCCTCGCGGAAGGCATCCTCCATCTCCCGCCCGAAGCCGTCTCCCAACACGATGATGTTCACCTCCTTGTTGTGGAGAAAGCTCCGCATGTCCATGTTGGTGGATCCCACCGTGGACCAGCCGCCGTCGATCACCGCCGTCTTGGCATGCAGAACCGAGCTCTTGAGCTCGTGGACCCGGATGCCGGCCTTCAGCATCGGGGCGTAGAAGGAACGCCGGGCATGGCTGGAGAGCCAGCTGTCGGAGATATTGGGCAGGATGATCTTCACCTCCACGCCCCGTTTGGCAGCGCCCAGCAGCGCCTTCAACATCTGGGCGTCCGGGATGAAGTAGGCCGCGGTGATGTGGATGGATTTCGTCGCGCCCTGGATGGCCAGGAGATACGCCTTGAAGATTTCATGGTTGCTGCCCGGTTGGCTTTTCAGCACACGCAGGACCTTGTCCCCCATGGACGGCAGCTCGGGGAAATAGTCCCGCTCGGGCAGATTCCCTTCCTGCTGGCTGGCCCAGTTGTCCAGGAACATCCACTGCAGGGCGGCCACGGCCGGGCCCTCGATCTGGATATGGGTGTCCCGCCACCCCGCCGCCACGATGGGCCGGGAACGGGACCGGAAGGACGACCCCCGTGAATAGGCCTCGGTGATGTTCACACCCCCGGCAAACGCCACCTTCCCGTCCACCACCAGGATCTTCCGGTGGTCGCGGTTGTTGATCCGCCAGCGCCATGGACGGTGGAGAGGGCTCACGGGCTGGAAGGGAAGCAACCGGATGCCCGCTTCCTGCATGCGGTCGAAAAAGGCCTGGGGCGTTCCCAGGGTGCCCACGCAGTCGTAGATGATGCTGACCTGGATGCCGGCCTTCTGCTTGGCGATGAGCAATTCCGCGAACTTCATCCCCAGGGGGTCCTGGTCGAAGAGATAGGTTTCCAGGTTGATCGAGTCTTTGGCTTCGGATGCAGCCGCCATCATCGCCGAGATGGTCTTGGGACCGTCGAAGAGAAGCGTCACCTTGTTGCCCGCGATGAGCGGCCGCCCCGTGGCGGCCTCCTCAAGCCCGGCCAACACCCTGGCATTCACCCGCGAGTGCCCGAGACGCCGGGCGAGCACCGAAGCAGCGTCCTTGTCGCTGAGGGTCCCCTGGCCGTCGACGACACTGGGCGTGGCCGGGGCCTCGAGCGGCGCCTTGCGGTAGTTCACTTCAGGCAGGCGTGCGCAGCCCGAGAGGAGGAGGCCGGTCACGAGGAGGAGTCGCGCCCAAGACGGCGGACGAACGCTGTTCCCCACATGGCTCCGGCCCCGAGGCACCTCCCAGGCCGCGGCCTGCGGTGGGTAGACCGCCATGGTCATGGTGAAGGCGTCCCGCCGGGCGTCATCTGGGCCAGGAGCTTGAGCTGCTCCTTCTGGAGGTCCAACAGCTCCTCCCATTGCTTCTCCCGGAGCAGATCCATCTTTTCGTGCAGCAGCATGATGTCGAGCTCGGCCTTCAGGTTCACCTCGTAGTCGTGCTCGGCGTGGATCCGGTCCTTCTCCGACTGGCGGTTCTGGGACATGAGGATCACCGGGGCCTGGATGGCCGCCAGCATGGACAGGAAGAGGTTGAGGAGGATGAAGGGATAGGGATCGAAGGTCTTGCCGCGGCTCATCAGAAGGAAGGCGTTGAGCCCGACCCAGAGGAGCATGATGGCGGCAAACAGGCCGACAAAAGTCCAGGAGCCTCCAAAGGTCGCCACGGCGTCGGCGGCCCGCTGGCCGAAGGTGCTGCCAGACTCCAGCTCATCCGAAATGTTCCGGACGATGTGCTTTCGACCAGCCACATGCTTCGCCACCTTCTTGGCCCGCTCGTCCAGGGCCTCGAAGGACACTCCCATCAGGCGAGAGGCGATCTCGCGGGGTTCATGCATGGTGCCTCCGATGGATCGAAAGGATGCCCAGCGGGCACACCGGGTCCCTGGAAAAGGCTCTCGGAATCACTGGGTGGCCTTCTCGGAGGTCAGCCAGTTGCTCAAACCCGCGTTGAAGGCCTCGGCCTGCTCGAAGGCCACGAGGTGACCGGCTTTCGGAATGGATTGGAGCTTGGCGCCAGGAATGGATTGCGCCAGGGCTGCGGATTCGCTGGGCGGGATGATGGCATCGTCGGTGCCGGTGATTACGAGGGTGGGAACTCGGATCTGCTCGAGCCAGGCGGTCGCGTCGGGCCGATCCGCCATCCCCTGCAGGGCCCCGATGACCCCCTCGGGCCTGGAGCCGGCCATGAACCCGCGGACCAAGGACACCATGGCCGGATCGTCATGGCCGGGGGAGAGCATCTTGGGGGCCATGGCATCCACCACCACTGAAACGCCTTCCGCCCGTACTTTTTCTGCCGTGGCACGCCGCGCAGCGGCCGCCTCGGGCGAATCCTTGCCAGCCTTCGTGCCCACCAGCACCAGTCCCCGCAGCGCCTTGGGGTAGGCCTTCGCGAACGCCAGGGCCACATAGCCGCCCATGGAGTGGCCGACGAGGACGACCGGCCCCGTGGCCAGTCGCTGCATCAGGGCGTAAAGGTCCTCGGCGAAGCGGCTCATCGCCACCGGTCCCGGGCTCGAGGCACTTTCTCCCAGACCCCGCAGGTCCGGTGCGATCACCCGGTGATGGGCCTTGAAGCCTGCCACCTGCTTCGACCAGGTCCCCCGGCTGAGGGGGAAGCCGTGGACGAAAAGCAGAGGGGACCCCTCCCCCACATCCGTATAGGCGATCTGGATGCCATTGATTTCCTTGAGCATGGGTCCTCCCTGCGGTCCTTCACGCACCAGGGCGTGGTCTCATTGATGGTTGGTGAGATCGTTCAAGAGCAAGGCCCCGTCGGATGGTTCAGAGACGCATCCCGGATGAATGCGGGGCCCAGAGGTAAGGTGCGTCCACCCGTGAAGCCATGCCAGTCGCCTGGATCTTCACGGGTGGGTCGGAGGGAGGGTGAATGACTTGGATCCGGAAGGGACCCGCGGAACCTAGAGGCCTGCGCTCTTCTGTCCGGTAATGCCGTCGCCGGATACGACCAGTTCCACGCGCCGGTTTTCCTGCCGGCCCGCAGCCGTTTCATTGGTGGCGATGGGGCTTTCCTTCCCAAATCCCTTGAAGGTGATGGAATCGCTGGCGACACCTTGGCTCACGAGGAAATCCATCGTGTTCTTGGCGCGCTGTTCCGACAGATGCTGATTGAGGGCATCGCTGCCGTTGCTGTCCGTGAAACCGTCCGCTTCGACCTTCAGCCCCTTGTGGGTGGACAGGATCCCCGCGATCTTCGACAGCTTCTCCCGCGCGGCGGGCAGCAGGGTGGCTTTCCCGTTCTGGAAGAGGACGCCGGACATGTTGACGATCAATCCGCGGGCCGTAGCCCGGGTCTGAAGCACCGCATTGAGCTGCTCCATCAGCTTGGCCCGAAGACCCTCGTTATTGGCCCGGAGCCCCTCGTTCCTGGCCTTGAGCCCAGCATTCTCCAGCTCAGCCTGGCGGGTCTTCTGAAGGGCGGCATCCTCGGCGGCGGCAGCCATGGCGGTCTCCCGCTTGGACGCATCCAGCTTGTCCTGGGCACCCTGTCGCTCCAGGGCCAGCCGTTCCACATTCTGCTTCTGGACCGAGATCAGGCGGGCATCCTCAGCCCTCTGCACGGCTTCCTTCGCCGCCATGACTCGGGCCTTCTTGCCGCCCTCCTTGATTTCAGCCTGGGCGAGGTAGCTCTCGGACTTGCCGAACGCCTCGGAGGCATAGGCCTGGGCCCCGGTGGCACGGGCGATCCGCACGGCATTGCGGGCCTGGAAGACATGGAACGGCGTCTTCTCATCCATGGCCAACGGCGCCATGGCGTCGAGGTTCAGGGTGTACTGACCCCGCTTCAACAGCTCGAATTTGGCGTCGATGAACTCGAACTGCTCCTTCGAGCCCTTGCGGATCGCATTCTCCATCACGACCACATTGCTGGGCTGGCTGACGGCGAAATAGGGTTCGGCGGTCACGATGAGACCGAAGGTCTGAAGCTTCTCGGTGACCTTGATCTTGCCCTTACCCCTCTCCAGGAGGAGCTCTCCCAGATTCGTGGCGTTGCCCTCGGGGGAGATCCCCCACACCACATAGGTGAGGAACTCGCCGCCGAAGCTCGAGGCCGGAGGGAGATTCTTGAACTTGGCGGTGATCTGGATCGCCCCGTCTTCACTCTTCACCCGGGCCTCGCCGGAGGCGTTCGCGACGAGCACCGTGCCCAGGAGGTCGATCTCCGTGGAGTGCTTCAGGTTCCGGTAGTTGATGGCCTTGGCGGAACCCTGGACGACCGTCACCCGGTACAGGGGCACCGTCGTGGACTGGGCCTGCGGAGAGGGGGCGGCATTGAGGTAAGGAGTGGGCGCCGCGGTCGGAGTGCCCGCTTGGGCCACCAGGAGCGCGGTCATGAATGGGATCGTTTTCCACATGATCATGTGTAGGTCCTTCAAAGGGTCCATGAATGGGTCAGCCCACGCCTCCGGACCCGGATGGCGAGGGCCATGCGGCAGAATGTTCGATCGATCAGCCCCGCAGGTCGCTGGCCGCGTCAGCCACGCCACGCTTCAGGTCATTGGCCGCCAGGGTCGTCCTGCCCTTCAGGTCATCCCAGGTATCGCCCGCCTCATCGGCCAGCGCCCCTGCCTTGCATTTCGCGCGGGCGGCGAGGTCCTTCAGGTTCCCGCGGAGTTCGGGACCGGTCTTGGGCGTGGTCAGGGCCACCACCACGGCGCCGACGGCAGCACCGGCGAGGAATGTGAGAAGCGTGGGGCCGTAGGAAGAAGTCTTGGATTCGGTCATGGTCATGGTCCTAGTCAGGTTCGTGAGAGGTTGGCTTGCTCTTGAAGAAGGCCAGCACGGTGCTGAGCCCTCCGATGACGCCGCCGATGGTGCGGGAGGCGGATTCCAAGGTGGTGCGAAAGCGGGCATGCCATTCCTTCACGGTTCCCCCCACTTCTCCGAGGGACTTCGTGAAGGCGGACAGATCGCCCAGGGAAACAGCCAGGGATCCGGCCAGGTGATCCATGCGCAACCTGGAGGCGTGCACATCCTCAGCGATCTGGGCCAGATCCTTCCTCGTGGACGAGAGGAAGAGATCCAGGCCCTTGGCCGTGCGGCGCAGTTGGATGAGCAGCGGCACCAGTCCCACCGCCAGGGCGAGCAATACCAGGATGAGCGTGATCTCAAGGGCGAGGGGCATGGCAGCCTCCGGAACGGGTCAGACTTCCTGATGGGCCGTGAGCATCCAGAGCGCCTTGTCCATGGCGCGGCTCACGGAGGTGTATAGATCCGCGGTGTCGGGATCGCCCAGCTTCTCGGCTTTGCGGATGGCCTGGCGTACCCGGCTGGTGTACTCACCGTAGCGGTCCACCAGGGCATCCACATGGGCCTTGCTGCCCAGGGCATCCAAGGGGTACTCGTCGAGCTGGGATCGGCTGCTGGCAGACCGGAGGGTGCCCAGGGCCTGGCCGCCGATCGTGACGGCTCGTTCGGCAAAGTCATCCACATAGGTGCTCAACTGACCGTAGAGGTTGTCGAACAGCAAATGGAGCCCGTAGAAGTTGTAGCCCTTCACATTCCAATGGGCCTGCTTGGTCTGATAAGCCAGATCGAGCGTGTCCGCCAGGGTCTGGTTCAGCAGGACCACCAATTCATCCGTGGTCTTTTCATCGAACATGATGTGTCTGGCTCGCGCTTGATGCTTGCTCATGTCTGGCTCCGTGGGGAGGTCATCCAGGTCGGGGCGAACGGAGCCCCACCTTGGCGATGACCGAGGGGGTGGGTGCGGATTCGAAGGTTGGATCCTAGAGCGCCTTGTATTCCATCCAACCTGTTTCAGTGCTGGCCTTCACGCTCTGCCAGGCGCCATCACTGGCACCCCTCAGGCTGCTCAGGTGATAGCTGGCCGTATCGTGCTGGTGCTGAATGGCAGCGATGGATTCCTCGTACTGGGCGGGATCGGTTCCCACCCGGCTGGCCTTGGCCCTGAGAAGCGCCAGGTCATCCTTCCACTGTTCCAACTGGGCTTCCAGGCTGCCTTCGTAGGTTCGGCGGTTCTCGGGCATGCAGGTTTCCTTCAGAGAACTCGTCGACCCTGGATGACCCGGACGAGGACGACGACGATGGCCAGCACCAGCAGGATGTGGATGAAGCCCCCCATCGTGTAGGCACTGACGAGGCCAAGGGCCCAAAGAACGATCAAAATGACGGCGATGGTCCACAGCATGGTTCCTCCTTCTGAGGGGGTGAAGCCCGATCCCCCGCGGTGGCGGGGGACCGGGGTTGAAGGCCCGGACTACTTGACGGTCATCCGGTTGTGGACGCTCTTCACGCCGTTGATGTCTTCGGCGAGCTTGCTCACCAGATCACGCTCAGCGGCATTCTTGGCTTCCCCGTGGAGGGTGACGATGCCGTCCTTGGTGGTCACCTTGGTCGCCAGGGCATGGGTGGACTTGTGGAACAGCAGGGCCGTCTTCACCTGGGTCGTGATGGAGGTGTCATCCACCTTGGCCCCCAGCGTCCGATGGGCCCCCTTCGATACGACGAGGTTGTTGCGGACCTCCGTGACGCCTTCCACATCCATGGCGTATTCGGTGGTCAGCTGCTTCTGGGCTTCGGAGTCGGCCTTGCCGCTGAGGGTGACAACGCCGTTGTTGGTGTTCACCTCCGTGGCGCTGGCGCTGACATTCTTGTGGAAGGCCAGAACCCCCTTCACCTTCATGGTCACCCAGCCATCGGAGCGCTCGGGGGGCTGATCGCCCACCACCATGAGGTTGTTGACCACGCTCTTGACGCCAGCGAGGCCTTCCACGGTGTCCTGAGCCAGGGCCTTGTGGTACCCCTGGGAAACCGTGCCCGTCAGGGTGACCACGCCCTTGCTGGAGGCCACCTTGATGTTGTCGTCCTTCAGGTAGGTCATGAAGTTGTAGCTGCTCCTGGCGGAGGACTCGATCTTGTGGTCCTGGTCGGCGGCCCGGAGGGGGAGGCCGACCGCAGTCAGCGCGATGGTGGCCATGAGGGCCGCGCGGGGATTGAGTTGGATGTGTCGCATGGTTCGTTCTCGTTTCTGCCCCTTGGGGCGTGGCGGTTCAATGATCCCGGCCTGCTTCTAGCGCTTGGTGGTGTTGGGGTAGTTGATGATGATGTTGACCCGGCGGTTCTCCTGCTGACCCTCAAGGGTCGTGCTGTAGGCGAAGCGCCTCGTCTTTCCGAAACCCTCGGCCGTCAGGCGTGATCGCTCGACACCGAAGTTGTCGACCAGGTAATTCACCACGTTCTGGGCCCGGCGCTTGGAAATGGCCATGGCCTCGGCATCAGTAGCCGCGACCTTGCCGGCGTGCCCTTCCACCGTCGCTGTGACAGAGGGATTGGCCTTGAGGAAATTGGCCGCCCGGCGAAGATCCTCGCGATGCTGCGGCGTGACTTCGTCTTTCAAGGGGTCGAATTCGATTTCCATGGCCATGGTCATCCTGGCGGGGGCCACCTTCAGGCCCTCGATGTCCGTGACGCAGGAAACCACGGCGTTGATGCGCCGATTCTGCCGCTTACCTTCCTCCGTGCTGTTGTCCGCCACGGGGCGGGTATCCCCGTATCCGACGGCGGTCAGCCGGGAGCGATCGATGTGGTTCTGCTCGACCAGGTAGGTCACCACATTCTCCGCTCGGCGCTTGGACAGCGCGAGGTTGTGATCCGTCGCTCCGATGTTGTCGGTGTGGCCCTCGATGACCACCGTGGTGTCGGGGTATTTCGCCAGGAAGGTCCCGATCACGGCGAACCGTTCGGATTCTTCGCGTTGGATATCGTCCTTGTTGATCTCGAACTGGATATCGAGGATGGTGCAGTACTGCTGGGTCCGGGCCACCGGGGCGGGGACGACCACCGGGACCGGAGCCAGGTAGGGCTCAGGCGCGTAGGCGGTGGGCTCAGGCGCCGGCACATAGGGGGCAGCGGCATGGGAGCCCCGGCCGAACCGGAAGAGGAACCCGATCGAAGCCATGTCGATGTCACCCTTGTTCCCGACGGCATCGTTGATGCGGTAGCGCTCCACTTCGGCGCGCATCCCGAAGGACTTGGTGAAATCGTACTGCAGGCCCCCGCCGAATTTGATATTGGTGGCCCGTTCACTGGGATTGGGTTTCAGCACGATCACCGCGCCCGTTCCGGAGAAGGCGTCCTTGGCTTCGGCATTGGTCACGCCGACCCGGCCGAACACGGAGAACTTCTCCGTGAAGGGCAGGCTCAGCACGGCATCGAAGTTGAAGCCTTTCAGTTTGATCTCGCCGTTCAGCGTGCCGACCGGCAGGGTCGTCGCCTTGTAGCCGAACTTGCCCAGATCAAAGTAGCCGCCTTCAAAGGCGAAGTAGCGGTTGAACTGATACCCGCCCAGGACCTTGAAGCCCGTGCTGCTGTCGTCATCGTGGATGGAAGTAACGACGAACCCGGCCGGTACGATGCCCTTGATGATCCTGGCATCGTCGATTTTCGCCTTGCTCTGGCCGACATTGAACCCGGCATACCAACCCGAATCCTGAGCCATGGCCTGCGGGCTGGCCACGATCGCGAGTGCCACCAGGCCCAGCATCCCTGAGATTTTAGATAACTTCATGACTTTCTCCTAGGAAGGATGAATGTTCTTGGAAGGCCCATTAAGGCGCGGGGACATTGACGGTGTTGGTGTCCAAGGCGATGGTTCCAGCGAGCGTCGCACCGGCCAGAATCCGGCCGTTGATCACGGAGCCGGTCTTGGCGGTGACATCCCGGCCCGACACGATGGTTCCGTAGAAGATGGTTCCAACGCCGACCGTCGCATCCAGGGTGGGTACCCAGAACACATTCTTGGCCTGAGCCCCATTGGCGAGCGACACGCTGGCCGTGGTGGTCAGCGAGGAGCCGATCTGGAAGACCCAGACGGCATTCGCGTTGCCACCCGCATCGAGAATCAGAGGCGTCGAGACCAGGATCGTGCTGCCCGAGGTGTAGGTTCCGGGGGGCACGCCGAGAGGATAGACGGCCGCCAGGTCGGCACCGGCCGAGATGGTGGTTCCGGGAGGCAGGTTCTTGGCGAAGTTGTAGGCGACCAGGAGGTCGATACGAGCCTGATGCGAGACGGTGTCATTGATGTGGATGGTGCCGTTGACCTGAACGGGCAGCAGCCCATTGGAGGTTCCGGGTTCCAGAGACACATCCCCATTGATGAGCGTGCCGGCACCGGTATTGGTGATCGCTGCAGTCGCCATGATGCCGAAGGTGCCGGCCGAACCCAGCGCAACGCCACCGGGTGCTGCGACTGTACCCGTGGTGAAAGTCCAGGGATTGGAGGCGAGTCCAGCGACCAGGGCATTGCCGGACAGGTCCTTGGCACCCGTGATCGTGGCCGTATAGGAGGTGCTGGCGGCCAGGGGGCTGGTGGGAGTGAAAGTCGCGATCTGGGTGACCGCATTGTAGGTGAGCGCACCCACCACCAAAGAACCCAAGGGCGGGCCGGTGGGCTGGACCGTGAAGGTGGCCGTGGTGAGGGTCAAGGGGTCCATGGCCTTGCTGAAGGTGGCATTGACCGAGCTGTTGACCGCCACATTCGTGGCCAGGTTCGCGGGGTTGGTCAGGGTGATGGTCGGCGGCGGCGTTACGAGGGCCGCGGTGGTGAAGGTCCAGATGTAGTTGCTGGCGGCAGGTAAAGCGGCCTGGTTGCCCGCGAGGGCATTGCCGGCCAGATCCGTGGCGGCCGTCGTGATGGTCGCCGTGTAGGTGGTACCGGCGACCAGCGTCGTCGGCGTGGAAGGCGTGAAAGTCGCGGTCCGGGCACCCACGGCATAGCTCACGCTGCCGGCGGGGGATACACCAGGCGCAGCCGTCGTCACCGTGAAGCTGGCGGCGCTGATCGAAGCCGGAGCCATGTCTTCAGTGAAGGTGGCGGTGATGGCCGTATTCGTGGGAACGGCGGTCGTCGGACCCGGGATGGTCGTCGCGGGAACGGTCAGCGTCACCCGGGGGCGGGTCGCATCCACCGCGATCCCCGTGGTGAAGCGCCAGACATAGGGGCTCGCCAACGGAAGGCCCGTCGCGAGGCTCTTGGCGCCGGTGATCGTCGCGGTATAGACCGTCAGGTTTGCCAGCGTGGTGGCGGGCGCCAGCGTGAAGGTGGCGATCCGGTTGGTGGCGTCCAGCGCCACGGTGCCCGTGGGAGACACCGCCGGGCTGGCGGCGGTCACCGTGAAGGTCGCCGTTCCCGTGATCGGGGCCATCGGTTCGCTGAAGCTGGCCGTGATGACCGTATTGTTGACCGGCACGGCCGTGGCGTTATTGACGGGGGCCACGGCAGTCACGGTGGGCGCAGCCTGGAGATTGGCAGCCAGGCTGCCACCGCCCAGGATGGGGTCGCCCCCTCGGCATCCCGCCGCCAGCGCGATCAGCAGCAATCCCATGGGGACCATCGACCGCGTCAGTAGACTTTCGACTCTGTTCATTTGGGTACTCCTTTTGGTGGATTCGCGTCCTGCATGCATTGCATGGACGCGTCGTGCACGACTTCAGTCAGGCGCCCCACCCCCGCCAGCGGGCGGGAGTCATCGACGCGATGGATGGATGTCATTCGGGGGGTTCGGTCTCAGCCGTTCAGACCGACAGCCATGACGGCTACCGGGGCGATGGGAGTCCCGGGGCTGGTAAGTGCGTGTGCAGGCGGGCGCATCCGGACTGGGAACCCACAAGGGCAGCGCCCGTCAACATGCCGGTCCAGAAAACGACGCCTCGAATCAATGCCTCTAGAAGGCTCAATAGGGAACTCCTCATCTGAAGTTCTTCTGGGCAGGTTTCGAGCCAATTGCTTACATCAATTAATTCAGCCTTTAAATTATTTCGATTTGATAAGCGTGCTAACCTTCTCCATCAAGATGAACGACTGCTCCTTCAGTCCGAAGGATGAAGGGCACCCATGCGCGCCGATGATCTGGACCACAAGGAACTGCTGGAGCTGCATCCAGAGAGCGGGGTGATCCGCTTTGCGGGGCAGCGGGCGATCCTCCTCGATGCCGTGGCCATGGGGCTCCTCCGCAAGTACCTCGTCGAGAACTTCGGCCTCATGGCCGCGCGCGTGGTCCTCACCCAGTTCGGCTTCGCCCACGGCTGGCGCATGGCCGAAGCCCTCCAGACCGAATTCAAGTGGGACGACGATGACCAATGGCGGCGGGCCGGCAACCGCATCCACACCTTGGGGGGCCTCTTCGGCGTCGGGTCCGAAAGCAGGGATCCCCTTTCCAAGGAGGGGATGATGCTCCTGACCTCCTACGAGGCGGAACAACACCTCCTGCACTTCGGCCGCGCCGATGCCCCCATGTGCTGGACCATCTGCGGTCTCATCAGCGGGTACTTGAGCCGGATCGCGGGCCAGGAGGTCTTCGTCCTCGAAGACCGCTGCCAGGGCAAGGGGGACGCGGGTTGCCACCTCTTCGGGCGCACCCGGGAGGAGTGGGGTGACGCGCGGGCCGAAGAACTGCGCTTCTATGACAAGAATCGCCTGTCAGATTGCCTCGATGTGTCGATCCACCGCGTCACCGAGACCTTGAAGGCCGCCGAGCGAAAAATCAAAGAGCATCGCCGGGCGCTGGTCGCGGTGGCCCAAGAGGGGGATGAGCCGATCCTCGGGATCGTCGCCAAGAGCCTGGCCATGAGGCAAGTCGTGGATCTGGCCCGGCGCGTGGCCAAGGTCGATTCCACGGTCCTCCTCACGGGAGAAAGCGGATCGGGCAAGGAGCGGGTCGCCCGCCTCGTCCATGAGGAGTCCACGCGGGCGGCCGGCCCCTTCATCGCAGTCAACTGCGGCGCCATTGCCGAAACGCTGCTGGAAAGCGAGCTCTTCGGCCATGCGCGCGGCGCGTTCACGGGGGCGACCCACGACCGGCCGGGCCTCTTCGAGTCGGCCAACGGCGGCACCCTGCTGCTGGATGAGGTCGGCGAAGTCTCTCCCGGCATGCAGGTCAAGCTGCTGCGCGCGCTCCAGGAACGGGAAATCCGGCGGGTCGGCGAGAACAAGAACCGGAAGGTGGATGTGCGCATCATTGCCGCCACCAACCGGGATCTGGCTTTGGGCGTCATGGATGGCAACTTCCGCCAGGACCTCTATTACCGGCTCAAGGTCGTGGAGCTGCATGTGCCGCCCCTCCGGGAGCGCCGGGATGACATCCTGCCTCTGGCCCGGGTGCTGCTTGCCGGTTCCGCGCTGTGGATGAAGCGCAAGATCTCGGGCCTGACCCCGGCCGCGGCCGATCAGCTCCTCCGCCATGCGTGGCCCGGCAATGTGCGCGAGCTCGAGAATGTCATGGAACGGGCCGTCGCACTTTCGCCGGGGCCCCGCGTGGAGCTCGAGGACTTGCCTGAGGAGATCCGGCGGGCCTGCCCCATTCCCGTGGCCCTCGATGGCTCCGTCAAGCCGCTGGAGGAGGTCGAGAAGGAATACATCCTCGCGGCCCTGGCCCTGAATGCCGGGAATCAAACCCGGACCGCCGAGCAGCTTCAGATCGGCTCTGCGACGCTCTACCGCAAGCTCAAGAGCTACGGCCTGATCGGAAGCAGCCGCTCGGCCCAACACGGCAGCTGATCCCGGTACACCTTGAGGGGCGCCGCAGGGCTGGGTCGGGCCCTTTCATAGGTCGTAGGTGACCTTGCGGCTGCTGACGGTGCTGGAGACCTCTGCGCCGAGGTCGAGGCCGATGCGCAGCTTCAGCTTGTACCGGCTGTGCGCGTTGAAGTGATCCACGGCCTCGACGATGCTCAGGGCCTTCCGCGAGGCCTTGATCGTGTGTTCGGCCACGGCATCCGACAGCCCGACGGAGGCGAGATAGGCGTTGCCGATGGTCCTGCCCTCGTCCAGGCGGGACCGCCCGTCCGGATCATCAAAACGGGTGGAGAGGTCCTCGAGTACTCCCAACAGGACCTCGGCGCCCACCCCCTCGGCGAACTTGGTGAATTCCAGGATGTCGGCGAACAGCACCGTCACTTCCGCGTAGCTCTCCGTGACCAGCTCCGCGAAGGTCCCTGATGTGGCTTCGGGATGCGCCGCCAGCTGAGCTGCCAGGGCCGTGGGCAGCACATTCATCAGGAGCCGCTGCGAGACCTTCTGCTCCGCAGCGATCCGGTCGTACAGCCGCTTCGACTCCTGATGCAGGAGGCGGACTTCAAGCATGTTGTGGACCCGCAACAGCACTTCGGCGAGGTCGAACGGCTTGCTGACGAAGTCCTTGGCGCCGGACTTGAGGGCCCGCAGCTTATGGGCCGGCTGCGCCGTGATCACGAGCACAGGCAGATAGCTGTCCCTCTCGATCTCCTTCAGGTTCTCCATCACCTGGAAGCCATCCATTCCGGGCATCTGGAGATCGAGCAGGATCAAGTCGTAGCGGTGGATGAGGTGGAGCTCACAGACCTTGCTCGAATCCATGGTGGAGGAAATGGAAGTGTACCCCGCGCTCCGCAGCATCTGCTCCAGCAGCAGCACATTGGCCTCCTGATCGTCGACGATCAGGAGCTTGCCGTGGAGGATGTCCCTGGGAGTGATCATGAGTGCCTCGGTCGGGTTGATGCGTGGTCCAGGGCCTCATCAATCGTCGCCATGAACTCTGTGACATTGATGGGTTTCGTGAGGTAGCGGAAGAATCCCGCCTCCAGGCCCTTGGCGATATCCCCGAGCATGGCATTGGCACTGATGGCCACCACCGGGATGTGCCTGGTTTCGCGGTCTTCCTGAAGGATCTTCAACGCCTGAATGCCGCTGATGCCCGGCAGGTTGATGTCCATCAGAATCACGACCGGTTGATCCTTCCGCGCCAGTTCGATGCCGAGGGTGCCATTCCCCGCGCTCACCATGCGCAGGTCGGGCCGACGCGCGATGATCTGCTCCACCAGGCTCAGGTTCGCGGGGTTGTCCTCCACATACAGCAGCGTCCGCAGGGGCGCTTCAGGGTGGATCGGGGCCCGCACCACGGTTCCCGGACCGGTCTTGCCCTCCTCAAGGCGGGGCGCCGCGACGGAATCCAGCTCACACCAGAACAGGCTGCCTTCCCCCACCCGGCTTTCCACGCCGATTGAACCCCCCATCAGTTCGACCAGCAGCTTGCTCATCACGAGGCCGATGCCGGTGCCCTCTTCGCCGCCCTGTTCCTGCCCCAGACGGTTGAACGGCTGGAAGAGCTGCCTCAGCTTGTCCGGGGGCAACCCGAGCCCCGTGTCCCTCACGCTGATGCGGGTGCGGCCGGGGGTGGTCGTCGTGCACACCACGGTGACCGTTCCGTCTGGACGATTGTATTTGATGGCATTCGAGAGAATGTTGATGAGAACCTGCTTCAATCGAATTCGATCGGCCTGAACGAAGGCCGGAGCCTCGAACTGGGGGAAGGTCATCTGGAGGCCCCGCTTCGCCCCCTGTGGCTCGATCATCGCCTGGCAATCCAGCATGACCTCGGCCAGTGAAACGGGCTCCTCTGAGAGCGACAGTTTCCCGGATTCGATCACGGCCAGGTCGAGAATCTCGTTGATCAACTCCAGAAGGTACCATCCCGCGTGCAGGATCTGGTCGATGCTGGCCTTCTGGCGCGGTGTCGCCGGGGGGGTTTCGGAATCCATCAGCTGGGCGAAACCCAGGATCGCGTTGAGTGGGGAGCGCAGCTCATGGCTCATGCTGGAAAGGAATTCGGATTTCGCGAGGTTGGCCTTGTCCGCGACGATCTTGGCACTCATCAGCTCGGCGTTCTTGTCCTGAAGCACCTGATCGAGCAGGGCCCGCTCGGCCTCGACCCGCTGGCGCGCCGTGTTGTCGGTGCCGATGAGCAGGTAGCCGATGATGGCATCCTGGGCATCCCGCAGGGCCGTGACCGAGACCAGCGCCGGGAACCGGCTGCCATCCTTCCGGATGTACGACAGCTCGTAGATGTCTTCGATGCCGCGCGAGGCTTTGAACACCAGGGCCTCGAAGCCGGGTGAGATCGGGGTGCCCAATTCCAGGCTCAACGCCTCGGCGCGGGCGATCACTTCCTTGGGATCCGAGATGTCGGCCGGGGTGATCTTGTTCATGACCTCCGTAGCCGAGAAGCCCAGCATCCGTTCGGCGCCGACATTGAAGATCTGGATGACGCCCTTGGCGTCAGTGGCGATGCTTGAGAAGTTGGCGCTGTTGAAGATCGCATTCTGCAGGGCTCCGGCCTTCAGCAGGGCTTCTTCCGCCTGCTTCCGGGTGCTGATGTCACGCAGGATGCCCGTGAAATACCGCTGACCGCCCAGCTGCATCTCGCTGACGGCGATTTCCAGCGGGAAGAGTTGCCCATCCTTCCGCCGCCCCAGGACCTCCCGACCGAGGCCGACGGCCCGGGCCTCGTGGCTGGCACTGAAATACTCCAGGGAGCCCGAGGGCTGATCCCGATCCAGCTCGGGGATCAGCACGCTGATGGTCTGGCCGATGAGTTCGCTGGCGGCATACCCGAACATCCGCTCGGCGGCTGGGTTCACCGTCTCGATGATCCCGCCCCGGGCCTTAAGGGTGATGATGCCGTCCACCACGGCGTTCAGGATCGTCTGGATCAGGGCCGCGGAATCGTGCAGGGATCGCTGCACGGCATATTCTTCGGAGACATCGCGAAACACCAGCACGGCGCCCACCACCCGCCCATCGCGGTCGCGGATGGGCGCGCAACTATCGGCAATGGCGCATTCCCCGCCGTCCCGGGCGATCAGCAGGGTGTGGTTGGCCAACCCCTGCACCGTGCCATGCGCCAGGGTTTCCAGGACCGGCGCCACCGAGGGCTGGCGGGTCTCCTGGTTGATAATGTGGAAGACTTCATCCACCAGATGGCCGACGGCCTCGGCCATGGTCCAGCCGGTGAGCTGTTCGGCCACGGGGTTGAGGACCCGGACCCGGGCTTCGGCATCCGTGGCGATGACCGCGTCGCCGATGGAGTTGAGGGTGACGACGAGCTTCTCCTCGCTCTCCTGCAAGGTGGCATTGACCTGCTGCAGTCGGTTGTTCGCATCGACCTGTTTTTGGAGCAGATGTCTTGTTTCAAGATGAACGAGCCCCTTGATCCGCTGCTGTGTCTGCCGATGCACCGCCACCACCAAGGCAAGGACCGCCAGGATCATGAAGAGGCTGACGAGAACCAGGAGGACGAAGAGGGCGGCCAGGCCGGATTGGAGTTCCGCGTCATGGGTCGCCACTTCGCCTTCCTCGAGTTGGAGGTAGGCCCTTGCTTCGGAGCGAAGGGCATCTGTCCACCGGGTGCCCGGGCCGCTGCCTGCGACGGCCCCAGTCCGCCCCCTGCGGTGGTCCCCGCCTCTTGCGGCCGCTTGGGAGGGCTCGGCCCAGGGGGCCTCGACCGAGGCCAACGCCGCCTCCAGGTGGGCCAGGGCCGCGGGGGCCCGAGTCAGCCCGCGAAGGACCCCCAAGCGGCCGCGAAGATCCTCGCGAACGGCCTTCTGCAGCTCTGACGAGGCCCCGGCACCCGCCGGCAGACCCCTGCGCACATCGGTGTCGACCTCGCCCAGGGTCGTCAGCAGCTTCTCTGCGTGGACGACAGCCTGGTGGGCCTGGCTTCGGGCACGGGTGGCCGCCTTGATCTCACGGAACGCCCAGAAGGAAGGTACCACCAGCAGCGCCACCAGCAGGCTCGCGCCGGCCAGGGAAAGAAGGGTTCTCATCGTCCCTTTCAGAGGCATGTCGCCCTCCCCCGGGAGTCGGGCGACCCGATTTCGGCCCTCCAGGCGGGCTTCTGCCACGCCCACGCACCGTTGGACCTGGACAGCCGCTTCATCCGTGCCTGCGCCAAGCCCTCAGCCAAGGGAATGACCAGGCTCGGGAAAATGGGTTCATGGCGGGTAATGCGCACGGCCGACCTCGGGGAAACCGCGAAATGTCTTGCGGATCGCGAGACCGAAGGTGCGAGCGGCACCTCACCGACTCATACCCCTTTCCCACAGCCCGTCTCCGTCGCCGCAGAGAGAACCGGAAAGAGTCATCGGTGAGTGCGGCAAGACCTGGTGCCTCGATTTCCGGGACATTGGCTTGCCTGTTTGGGATTCGCCAGATAACCACAGTGCGTGGAGGCCCGACCCCGGTAGTAAAGCAGGTTCCATTCCTTGATGTAAAAACTGATTAATAAAGATTTATATTATTTACATCAACACGGGCCCGCTGCGGAGCGACCAAAATGACCGCCCAGCCGATCAATCTGACGCGACGACTCAGCTCCAGGCCGACCATCCATCGTCGTTCGCAGATCCGACCGGGAACCGACCTCGCGAACAGACCGGGACCGTGGATCAGACCTTGGCAGGCCAACCGCGATCCCGGTCCATCCGATGCGCCTAGTGTCGATCCCAGCCGCGGTGGCGGGTCTCTTTCGGCCAATGGGACCGGGGCAGTTCCCGCCGCTCGCCATTCCGGGAAGACGCGTAGTACCAGCGGTCACTGGTGTAGAAGTAGTGGTATCCGCCCTGGGCGTAGTAGTTGTCGGAATCGACTTCCACGACCACCGGCAGGATGGGAACGATCTCCAATCCACCGCCCTGCCTGGGCGCCACCATGCACCCCGTAAGCACGAGCAATGAAAACGCAGGAACCAGCACATGGTTACTCATCGCTTCTCCTCGGTAGTTTGTCCACTTGGAACACCTCCTCCTGCCGCGCAGGAAGGAGGGTCATGGGAGCGATCATGCGATCCACGCCCACCGGATGCCTCCGCTCTTTGCAGAAGATCCGCACCTTGGAGTCGCACGATTTGGGCCACATCATAATTTATTTATTATAAATACCTTATATGATACAAATCTGCTCCATCCCGGGCTCGGTCCAATCAAGTTGATGGGTAGCCTCCTTCAAGACGAAGGATCTCCCCCATCGGAACCATCAGGCCACGGAGCGCACGGCCTTGCCCTTCGAATTGAGCGGAAGGCCCTTCCAATTTGATGGAACTGACGCCCTGGCACACCTCGGCCGGACTCTCGAATATGCGGATTAGCACCGCCCTTCCAACCAGTTACAAGGCTCCTCGAGTTCGGAACGGAAGCTGCTTTGAACTCCATGGAATCCGGCGGATTCGAGGAAATCCCGTGTGAACCCTTTTCGGGTCATCGGGCGCGCCTCCCCCGCCCAACGAGGGCTTCGTGACCGACATCCACCCCGCGGGTTTGATCGCCTTGCGTTTCCATGAGAACGCCAGGACCTGGCTTGGCCGGGCACGGCCTCCGCGAGAGGCACCCTCCATCCTCGTTCTGTCTGTGACGCCGTGAGTGCATCGGACCCCAAGCCGTCACCGGGACCCGGGCCGCGCATCCTGCGCCTGGAGGTTTCTTCGACCACCCTGCTGAAGCTCGTCCTCCTGGGCCTTTCGTGCTGGGGATTGATCCGGCTGTGGCCCGTCATTCTCGTGCTGGTCGTCGCCCTGCTCATCATGGGGACCCTCAGCCCTGCCGTGCAGTGGCTGGAATCCAGGCGGGTCAGGCGCGGCCTGGGCATCGCAATCGTCTTCACGGCGCTCTTCACGGTGGGCGTCCTCGTGGTGACCCTGACGATCCCGTCGCTCGTGGCCCAGGCCACGGAGCTCCTTGAGCGGGAGCCGGCCTTCCGCGCGAGCCTGGCGGACCACCTCGCCCAATACCCTTTGAGCGCGTCCTTCGCGACCTGGTTGAGGAACCTGAATTACGGCGCGCCTTGGAGCCAGGTGGGCGCCACCGCGCTTTCCTACTCGCTGCGTCTCTTCGAGATCGCGGCCTACGGCATGAGCGCCCTCTTCCTGGCGCTCTACATGATGGTCGACCGGGATCGCCTGCGGGGCGGCCTGTTCGCGATGGTGCCCCGGACGCATCACATCCGCCTCTCCCGGGTCATGCTGAACCTGGAAACCATCGTTGGCGCCTACATCCGCGGACAGCTGGTGACTTGTCTGCTCATCGGCGCCTTCACCTTCGTCCTGCTGACGGCCTGCGGCGTGAAGAATGCGATGGCCCTCGCGGTCTTCGCCGGGATCGCCGATGTCCTGCCCTATATCGGCGCCATCCTCTCCGTGGTCCCGGCGGTCCTCGTGGCCCTCAGCCACAGCCCAACGGCCGCGGTCATCGTACTGGTGATGATGCTCGCCTACGAGGAATTCGAGGGCCGCGTGCTCATCCCCCGCATCTATGGCCAGGCGCTCCGCCTGCCCTCCTCCGTCGTGTTCTTCGCGCTCATGGCCGGGGGAACCTTGATGGGGCTGCTGGGGGCGCTGCTCGCGCTGCCCGTGGCCGCGACCGTCATGATGCTGATCGAGGAACTGCGCGTCGAGTTGCCAGGTGAGCAGGAACAAGACGCTGATGTGGTGCTCCGCGCCCGGGATGACCTTGCCGAAGAGGAATACGAGCGCCGGACCGAGGGCGTGGCCGCCCAGGAGGCCGCCGCCATCGCCGTCGAGATCTCGGTCGATCGGAGGAAGGAAGAACGATCGCCCCCCGCGCCCTGAAGGTCAACCGAAGCGCACCTGAGGGGTTCCCGGCTTCTCTCCGACCAGCAGGCAATTCCCCGATCCATGGTCGCCTCCCCCGGGCGCCGGAAGGATGGATAACCCGGCCTCCCGGAGGTCCCCGTGGACCTCGGCCAGGGAACGCCAGTGCACGCTCGGCGCCTGATTCCATCCGAACCCGACCGCCAGCTGTTCGCAGAACCTCGTCACCCTCGCCATCCCCCCGGCACGGCCATCCATCACGCGAAGCAGCAGCCGGCCACCCGCGGGGAGGTGCGCGCCGATGCGGAGCAGCAGCGCCCGTTGCCGCTCCGGAGCGAAGTAATGGAGGACATCCAGCGCCGAGACCACGGCGCATTCGGGCCACGCTTCCGTCCACAGGTCGCCGCACACGACCCGGATCGCAGGTTTCCCTTCGGCCAACCGCCGGGCGAACCGGGCTTTGGGTCGGTCCCACTCGATGCCGAAGGTTTCGTTCCCCAATCCCCGCGCCTCCAGCAGCAGGCCCAGGAGGCCCACGCCGCAACCCAGATCAAGGACCTTCGTCCCCGCAGGTATCAAGGGCAGGGCCGCTTCATAGAGGTGATCCATCCGGACCTTCCTCCCCGCATACCCGCCCAGCCAGCGTTCGCCTGCCCTCCCCGAACGGGCCAGCCCCGCCACCACCGCGGCGATGGAATCGCGGGTGCGATCCGGCGCGGGAAGGATGGGGTCGAGGGGGTCGGCAGCCTGCGGTCGGTTCACGGGTGGGTTCCTGTCAGGGAGAAGGGCCTGCTCCATCCGAACATGGATCAGCCTCCTGCCGGGGATGCGGCGAGTCCCCGGTGGCGGAACCATTTGAACGCCTCGAACCAGAGGATGCTGGCGAAACCTGCCGCGCAGGCCAGCCACAGGTCCCTGCCGTGGGTCGGAGCGAAGTGGAACAGGCGCTGGGCCAAGGGCCAGGTCAGCACCAGGAGCAGGAATGCGCTCGTGCCTCCCATCACCCACCATAGGGCGGGATTGGGGTTTCGCAGGCTGCCGAGGAGGCTGAGCGTCCAGGATCGGTTGGCCAGGATGATGGCCAGGAAGGACACCACCAGGGCGGCGAAGGTCAGGGCACGGGCGGCCCCCTCGCCATGGCCCAGACGGGCGAGGAGATACACCATCAGACAGGCCGCCAGGGCCGTGCCTCCCTGCAGCACACCGAGGCCGATGGATGTCAGGCTGAACAGCCGCTCCTGGGGATCCCTGGGTGGGCGTTGCATGACATCGGCTTCCGCCTCCTCAGCCTCGAACACCAGGGAGCAGGAGGGATCGATCACCAGTTCCAGGAACACGATGTGCACCGGCAGCAGGAGCAGCGGCCAGCCGGGAAGGAACGCCGGCAGCATGGACAGCCCGGCGATGGGGATGTGCACGGCGAGGATGAAGGCCACCGCCTTGCGGATGTTGTCGAAGATGCGCCGTCCGAGCTTGATGGCGGCCACGATGGATGAGAAATCGTCGTCCAGCAGCACCAGCGACGCGGCCTCCCGCGCCACATCGGTGCCGCGGCCCCCCATGGCGATCCCGATGTGGGCGGCCTTGAGGGCGGGGGCATCGTTCACGCCATCCCCGGTCATGGCCACCACCTCGCGGTTGGTCTTGAGGGCAGTGACCAGCCGGAGTTTCTGCTCCGGCACCACGCGGGCAAACACATCCACATCCCGGATCCGCTCCGCCAGCGCCTCATCACTCATCTGGTTCAGCTCGGGCCCGGTGATGACCTTCTCGGAGTGGGCGAGGCCCGCCTGCCGGGCGATGCTTTGGGCGGTGGCAGGGTAATCACCCGTGATCATCACCACGCGGATGCCCGCTGTCCGGCATTCCGCCACCGCGGCCCGCACCGCGGGCCGCACGGGATCCTCCAGGCCCAGCAGGCCGATGAAGGCGAGTTCCAGGTCGTGGTGACCTTCCGGCAAGTCCGCCGCCCCGTAGCGGCCGCGGGCCACGCCCAGGACGCGCAGTCCCTGGGAAGCCAGGTCCGCCACCCAGCCCTCGATCTCAGTCCGCCGCTCCGCGGGGAGGTGGCAGAGGTCCACCACGGCCTCGGGGGCGCCCTTGGTCGCCACCGTGACCTGGTCTCCGCCGCAGTGCCAGGCGTGGGTCACGGCCAGGAGCCCCGGCGTGAGGGGGTATTCCTTCGCCAGGGACCAGTCGGGGTGCAGGTGCTCCGTCTCCATGAGCCACTGCTTCCCCGCGGCGTGGAGGGCGCGCTCCATGGGGTCGAAGGGATCCTTCTTGCTGGCCAGGATGGCGTATTCCATCAGCTCGTGAACCGACTCCGGGAGCTGGGACCCTGCTCCGGCCAGGTCCTGGGCCTGGCCGTCCACACTCAGGCATTTGAGGGTCATCTGGTTGAGGGTCAAGGTTCCGGTCTTGTCCACGCAGAGGACGGTGGCCGCGCCGAGCATCTCGATGGCGGGCATGCGCCGGGTCAGCACCCGGCTGCGGGAGATGCGCCAGGCGCCGAGGGCCATGAAGACCGTCAGCACGACGGGGAACTCCTCGGGGAGCATGGCCATCGCCAGGGCGATGCCCGCCAGCAGGCCCTCCTTCCACACCTGGGAAGTGCCGCCCCGGGTAAGGGCGTAGAGGATCACCACCAGGGTGCAGGCGCTCAGTCCGACCAGGGCGAAGGTCCGGACCAGGCGGCCCGTCTCCTTCTGCAGGAAGGTCGCCTCCGGCTCCACCTGCTGCAGGACCTTGCCGATCTTCCCGAGTTCCGTGCGGGGGCCGGTCGCGAGGACTTCCACCACCCCCTGCCCCGCCGTCACCAGCGTCCCGGAGAAGAGGGATGATGAGTCGTCCCCACCCGGAGGGTCCAGGCTCTGGGCATCCGCGGACGCGGCTTTCCGCACGGGGACGGATTCCCCTGTGAGCAGGGACTCGTCCACCGCCAGGTTGATGCCGGCGCGCAGGAGGCCGTCCGCGGGAATCCGGTCCCCTTCCGCCACCACCAGGATGTCGCCAGGCACCACTTCGCGGCCGGGGATTCGGCGCTGCTGGCCCCCCCGGATCACCAGCGCCCGCGGGCTGGAGAGATCGCGGAGGGCTTCCAGGGCATGCTCCGTCCGCCGCTCCTGGACGATGGTGATGCCCATGACCACGAAGACGAAGCCCAGGAGCATCAGGGCATCCTGGGGCTCTCCCATCAGCAGGTAGAGGATGCCCGCCGCTGCCAGCATGAGGAACATGGGCTCGCGCACCACCTCGAAGACGATGGCGAGGAGCCCCCGCTTCTCGCGCGACGGCAGCTCGTTGGGTCCGAGGCGCTGCAGGCGGAGCATGGCTTCCGCCTCGGTGAGGCCGGTGAACCCATCGAGATCGAGGTCGGATGGCGGATGGGTGGGAGGTACAGGAGGCATGCGCTCGCCCTCGGGGGGCCGGGCTGCGAGGCTCGCTGTGGGCCATGGCCGGTCGATGCCGGTCGATGCACCGCGCCGCGAGCCGGAAAGCCCGCCAAGTCATCATCAAACAAACGGACGCCGCTTGTCGCCCTTTTGTATGCTGAAGGCATGATTGGACGCCTGCGCGGAGAACTCATCCAGAAGCTGCCGAACCTGGCCCTCGTGGAATGCGGGGGGGTGGGCTACGCCGCCGCCATCAGCCTGTCCACCTATGGGTTGCTCCCGGAGGCTGGGGCTCAGGTGGTGCTGCACACCGAACTCCTGGTGCGCGAGAACGAGATCGGGCTGCTGGGCTTCGCCTCGCCCCAGGAGCGGGAACTCTACCGGATGCTGGTGAAGGTCGATGGCGTGGGCCCCAAGATGGCCCTGGCGGCCCTGGGCGCGCTGTCCCTCGAGGATCTGGTGCAGGCCCTGAGGGGCCGGGATGTGAAGACCCTCACCCGCATTCCCGGCGTCGGCAAGAAGACCGCCGAGAAGATGTGCTTCGAGCTGTCCGAGAAGATGGGCGGCCTGACGGGCCTGGACGGCCTCGTGGGCACGCCCTCGGGCGATCCCTGGGAGGGGAGCCTGCGTTCGGCCCTGACGAACCTCGGGTTCAAGGAGGAGGTGGTGCTGCCGGTGGTGGCGGACCTCCGCGCCTCGAAGCCCGCCCTGCCCGAGGCCATCCGGCAGGCCCTCAAGGCCCTGCAGCGATGAAGCCCCGCCTCCTTGCCACGCCCTCGCTGACCGGCCCGGCCCTGGCCGAACTCCAAGCCCGCTTTCCCGGGCTGCAGCTGGCACCCTTCCGGTCGCCGGAGTGGAACGCAGCCCTGCCCGAAGCCGAAGCCCTGGTCGTGGTGCTTTCCGAGCCCATCACCGAAGCCGACCTGGTGGCCGCGCCCAGACTCAAGGTGATCGGAACCTACTCCGTGGGCGTGAACCATCTTCCGGTGGCCGCCTGCCAGGCCCGCGGCATCCCCGTGGCCAACACGCCGGGCGTGCTGACGGATGCCACCGCTGACCTCGCCCTGGCCCTGCTGCTGGCGCTGACCCGCCGCTTGGCGGAAGGCGAGACGCTCGTGCGATCCGGAGCCTGGCAGGGCTGGGCCCCCGATCAGCTGCTGGGTACCGGCCTCGCGGGCAAGGACTGCGGCATCCTCGGTAGCGGCCCCATCGGTCTGGCCTTCGCGCGTCGGGTCCAGGTCCTGGGCATGACGCCCCTCTTCTGGAGCCGCGATGGCCACGGCGGCCAGGTGGACTTCGGCACGGGCCAGGCTCCGCGCCTGCCCCTGACAGACCTGCTGCCCCGCAGCGCCGTGCTGTCCCTCCACTGCCCCCTGACCGAACAGACCCGCGGACTGCTGGATCGCGCCGCGCTGGAACAGCTGCCCGCCGGCGCCGTGATCCTCAACACGGCGCGCGGCGGGATCCTCGATGAGAACGCCGCCATCGATTTGCTCGAAACGGGCCGCCTCGGCGGCGTGGGCCTGGATGTCTACGACGGCGAACCCCAGGTCCATCCCCGCTGGCTGACGGCGCCCCGGACCGTGCTGCTGCCCCACCTCGGATCCGCCACCGTGGAGACCCGCGAGGCCATGGCGCGTCAGCTTTGCGACGGACTCGCCGCTGCCCTTGGGTGATACCCTGGACTCCCTCACGAGGCATCCCATGGTACGCCCTTGGCTCAAGCTGCTGGACCCCGGCCTGACGGCCCTCAAGACCGCCATCGGGACCGGTTTCGACGAGCGCATGGCCCTGGCGCGCGCCCTGAACGGACGCGCCCGCCACGAGGAGGCCCGGGAGATCCTGGACCAGCTCCTGGCCGAGGATCGTTCCCATGCCGAAGCCTGGTTCGAGCGGCTCCTCTGCCTGAGCGACCACACCAATGAAGAAGAGGGGCTCGAGCTGCTGGGCCAGCTGGAATCCCTGCGGGACGAGCACCCGGGCCACGCGGGCCATCTCCGCAACCTCGGGTACCTGCGCCTGCTGCTCCAGGATCTCGATGGCGCCGAACTCGCCCTACAACAGGCCCTCGCGCAGAAAGGCGAGGATCCCAAGTCCCTCGAACTTGCGGGGCTGGTGCAGCTGCACCGCAACCACCCTGCGGAGGCCAAGGGCTGGCTCCTGAAGGCCCTCAGCCTGAAACCCCGGGATCCGCGCACCCTCCGTCTCCTGGCCATCGCCATGGAGCAGCTGGGCGATTGGACCGGCGCCGAGGCCCAGCTGGTGGCGGCCCTCCAGGCCGAGGACGCCTACTACTGGGGCTGGCATGCCCTGGGTGAACTGCTCCTCAAGCGCGGCGATCTCGCCGAAGGTCTCCGCTGCATCCAGCGGGCCCGCAGCCTGCATGTCTGCGATCCCGCCAGCTACTTCATCCTCGCGGAGATCTTCAGCGAGCAGGGGCACCTGGAGCTGGCCCAGGGCCAGCTGCACACCCTCATGCTCCTGGCGCCGCCGGCCCCGGTGATGGCCGAGGCCCAGGCGCTGCTCGGCGAGCTGAAGCGCGACATGGGCGACCGCGATGGCGCGCTGTCCTACTTCTCCCTCGCCACGGAGACCGACCCCGACGCCTCGAATCCCTGGGCCGCCCTGGGCGACATGGCCCGCGAGGACGCGCGCTGGGAGGATGCCCTCCGCTGCTACCGCGAGGCCCTCATGCGCGAGCCCGACGCCGCGGACCTCCAGGTCCAGCTCGGCTACGCCCTCCTGGAGACGCGGCAGGGCCCGGCCGCCGAGCAGGCCTTCCTCCAGGCCCTCGAGCTCGACCCCAGCGAGTACAGCGCCTACCTCGGCCTCTCCGAGGTCTACCGCTTCGCCAACCGCCGCGAGGATCAGGTGAAGATGGTGGATCAGGCCATGGCCCTGGCCCCCGAGGATTCCGATGTCTGGAACGCCCGGGGCGTGGCCCTGGAAGTCACGGATCGCTGGAAGGAGGCCACCGAGGCCTACGAGAAGGCTCTCTCGCTTGAGCCCCAGCACCGCAAGGCCGCCAACAACCTGGGCTTCGTCCTCGAGAAGCGCATGGACAACGGCGAACCGGAGCTGCGCAGCCGGGCCATCGAGGCCTGGAAGCAGCGCCTGCTCATCTGCAGCGACGAAGGCCAGAGCCTGAAGATGGCCACCGAGCACCTCGCCAGCCTCGGCGTCGGAGAAGAGACGCTGCGGGAATGGCTGAGGCCGGAATTCCTCGCAGCCGGCATGGAAGGCTGATCCAGTTTCGTCACGCTGCTGTCACACGAGCTTTTCCAGCTAGTTACGAAGCTGTCTCGAGGGCCTGTGGAAAAGCCTGTGGATTGGGGCCTTCCGGAGGGTCTAAATCCAGTCGAAAGACGGATTTCCCTAGCCCGGAAAGCGAAAATACAATCTATTCATCTTGTTTATATTCAATACTTATATTGACGACATTAGCAGAATCTGCCGAGCGAACCGGAACCGGGGTTTTCCACATTTTCGCTTTCTTTCGCATTGACAGCCAAAAAGCCCTTGAGCGGCGTGGAAAGAGGGGCGAAAGCGCCCCAGCACAAGCGTTTCGTCACACCAGCGCCTCGGCCTCCCGCAGCTGCACGCTCACCAGCCGGGAGCAGCCGGCTTCTTCCATGGTGACGCCATAGAGGGTGTCCGCGGCGACCATCGTGGGCTTCTGGTGCGTGATGACGATGAACTGGGTGTCGGCTTTCATCTTCTGCACCATGGCGGCGAAGCGGCCCACATTGGCCTCATCCAGGGGCGCGTCCACCTCGTCCAGCACACAGAAGGGGCTGGGCTTGAAGTGGAAGATGGCGAAGAGCAGCGAGATGGCCGTGAGGGCCTTCTCGCCGCCGCTCAGCAGGGTGAGCGCCTTGGCGGTCTTGCCGGGGGGCTGGGCCGTGATCTCGATGCCGCACTCCAGCAGGTTCTTCGGATCCTCCAGGCTGAGATGGGCGTTGCCGCCGCCGAAGGCCTCCCGGAACACTTCCTGGAAGCGGCTGTTCACGAAGTCGAAGGCCTCGCGGAAACGGTCCTCGCTGGTGGCATTGATCTCCTGGATGGTGGATTCCAGGTTCCCGATGGCGGCGGTGACATCCGCCCGCTGCTCATTCATGAAGGTCAGGCGGGTCTCCGCCTCTTCCAGTTCCTGGATGGCCAGGGGGTTCACGCCGCCCAGGTCCATGCGCCGGCCGTGCAGCTCATTGAGGCGGGTCTGGTGCACCAGCTCGCCCTCGTCCCAGGCCTCGCGCTCGGCCTCGCTGATGCCGGCGAGGAAGGCGGGGATCTCCAGCCCCAGAGCCAGTTCCACTTCCTTGGCCAGCGCCTCCTGGCTGCCCTGCACCTGGGCCCCATGGATCAGCACTTCCTGGTGCTGGGCCCGGGCGTTCTCCAGGGCCTCCTGGAACTCGCGGGCGCCCCGCTCCTGCACACGCAGGGCCTCCTGATCCAGTTCCAGCTTCGGCTGGGCCTCCTGCGCCTGCGCCTGAACGGTTTCCCGCTCCCGCAGCAGCTCCTGGGACTCGGATTCCAGCTCCGCCAGGCGCTTTACACAGGCCTCCACCCGCGAGGCCTGGTCGGCGGATTCCGCTTCCAGGCGCTGGCGCTCGGCCTCCAGGTCGAACCGACCCCGCTGGGCCAGCTGGAGGTGGCGTTCGTGACCGTCGCGCTCCGCCCAAGCCGCATCGCGGCTCCGGGCCACCTCCAGGCGCTCATCGCGGCGCCCGTCCAGTCGCTGACGGGCCTCGCGGACGAGGGTCTCGGCCTGATGGATGGCCTCATCCAGGGCAGCGTCGCCCGCTTCCTCGGGATGCGCCTCCAGGTCGCGCAGCAGGCCCTGCAGACGCTTGATCTCGCCTTCGATTTGTTCCCACAGGGCGTCGGCCCGCTCGCTGGCGGCGTTGATCTCCGAGAGCTGGGCCTGGAGCCCCGTCCTCTGGGCCTTCAGCGAGTCCGCACGACGGCGCAGGACCCGCAGATCCTCGTCGATCTCCACGGACCGCTCCCGGGCCGCCCGGGTCTCGTCGCCTCCGCTGGCGCGCCGGGCCTCCAGGTCCTCCAGGCGGTCCAGCAGGGCCTCGCGGGTGGCTTTGGCCTCCTCCTGCTCCACGCGCAGCTTGAGCGGCGAGGCTGCCGGCGCGGACACGCCCAACTGGACGGGGCCGAAGGGCAGGCGGATGGCGCCCGGCGACACGAAGGCCAGGTCCGGATGGGCCAGGGCCAGGGCCGGAAGGGCCTGGTCCGAACAACGGAAGGCGCGATCCAGCAGCCGGCCGAGGGGCCGCTCGGAGCCGGCCCAGTGGAGATGGGCGCTCAGGGGCTCGCAGCCTTCGGGCAGCGCGGGAACCGCCTGCACCCCGTCGAGGGCCAGCAGGAGATGGCCCGGAGCCTCGGCGGTGCGCTGAACCAGCGAAGCCTCCACCGCGAGGGTCTGGAGCCAGCTCCCCAGGAGGCGCTCCAGGTCCGGCCGGACGGCCTCATCGACGGTGAGAAGCTCCACCAGGGCCCGCGGCCGGGCCCCCTGCTCGCGGAGCCAGGTGAGTCCCTTCTGCATGGCCTCATCGCCGAAGCTCTTGGCCAACAGGTCCGAGAGCTGACGCAGGCGCCGTTCCGCGGCGTCCAGTTCGGCCTCGGCCCGGTGGTGATCCTGGGCCAGGGCCCGCTGGACTTCCTCCAGCTGATCCGCCCGGCGGCGCTGGTCCAGCGCAGCCTCCTCCGCCTGTTCCAGCTGGGCGACCAGGCCCTCCAGCGTCCGCTCCACCTGGCCGGCCTCGGTCTGGAGCGCCTCCAGGCGCGGGGCACGCACCGACTCTTCATGGTTGAGGCCATCCAGCCGGCCTTCGAGCTGGGCGATCTGACTCTGGAATCCGAGGCGCTGCTTCTGGCGGGCCAGCGCCTCCTTCTGGGATTCGGCCTTGCGCTCCCGCAGGGCCTGAAGCTCCGCTTCCTCGTGGCGCAACGAACCCTGGGCCAGGGCCAGGAGTTCCTCGGCCTTGGCCAGGTCAGCCTCCCGCTGACCGAGGCGGTCCGCAGCCTCCTTCAACTGGGCTTCGAGCGCCGTGAAGGAATCCCCGGATTCCGCCAGCCGCGCCGCCAGGGCCTGGATGTGCTCGCTCAACCGGCTCCGGTGCCCCTGGGCCTCGCTCCGGCGATCCTCCTGGAAGCTGCGCTCCTGGTCCGCCAGCTGCAGACGCTGATCCAGCCCGAGGATGGCGCTGGTGCGCTTGGCCTGCGCCTGCTGCTGCTCGTCCAAGGAGAGGCGCAGGGCCTCCACTTCCGAAGCCTTTTCCGAAACCTGGGCCGTGAGTTCCGCCACCCGGCGCTCAGTCTGATCCAGCTGGTCGAGGAGGCGCCGCTTGGCCGCCTCCAGCTCCACCACCTTGCCGGCCAGCAGGATGCGCTGGGTGACCTTGATCTCCTCGTCCAGTTCCTTGGCCTTCCGGGCCCGGGCCGCCTGGCGGCGGAGCGAGTCCATCTGCTTGTTCAGTTCATAGAGGATGTCGTCGAGGCGCTGCAGGTTCGCCCGGGTCTCGTCCAGGCGCTTCTCGGCGTCGGCGCGGCGCAGTTTGTACCGTGTGATGCCGGCGGCCTCCTCCAGCAGCAGGCGCCGGTCCTTGGGCTTGCTGCTGAGGATGAGGTCGATCTGCCCCTGCTGGATGAAGCTGTAGGCCCGGGTACCCATGCCCGTGTCCAGCAGCAGGTCCTGGACATCCTTCAGCCGGGCCTCGCGGCCGTTGATGCGGTACTCGCTGCCGGTGTCGCGGTAGAGCCTGCGGGAGATGGTCACCTCCCGGGTCGAGCCCGGCAGGGCCGGATCGGGCATCTCCAGGACCAGCTTCACCTCGGCCAGGCCCGTGGCCCGCCGCTGGGCGGTGCCCGCGAAGATGACATCGGCCATCTCAGCCCCGCGCAGCATGGAGGCCCGCTGCTCGCCCAGCACCCAGGCCAGGCTGTCGGAGATGTTCGACTTGCCGCAGCCGTTCGGCCCCACGACGGCCGTCATGCCGCCGGGGAAACTGAGCTTCTGGGCATCAGCGAAGGACTTGAATCCGTGGAGTTCGAGGGAGATCAGGCGCACGCGGTCAGCGCTCCGGGGGTGACAGTGGGGAACATCTCCCCCCATCATTCCATACCATTCGTGTTTGTCTGGCCCCCTTGGGAAACCGGGGCAGGCCCGGTAGACTCGATCTCTCCCTCTGCCCCAGTCAGGAGTCACTTGTGGAGCCCCTCCAAGACCCCGTGCCCGACCCGACGACGGATGTCGGGCCGGAGGCTTGCCAGCCCGCCACCATGCCCGTGAGCCTGGGAGCAAGGTCGTGAGACTGCCCTTCCTGCAAGCCCCGGAGACTTCCCTCCTCTGGCTGGAGGCCCATCGCCTCGCCGCGGGAACGCATCGGCGGCCCCTGGCCGGCCTCCCCACGGAGGACCAGCTGGCCCAGGCCCTGGCCGCCCTGCCCCTGGGGCCCACGCGCTGGGTGGTCGACGACCTCTGGACGCCCTCCGTGCTGTTGAGGGACCAGGCGGAGCTGCCGCGGGGCGCCGAGGCCCAGGAGGCCTTCTTCCGCTGGAGATTCAGCCAGTCCCTGGCCCTGGAGGAGCCCCACTTCGTCCAGGCCATCGAGATCGAGCCCGGAACCTGGCTGGCCTCGGGCATCCGCGAAGACCTCCGGGACTCCCTCCTCCAGCTGGGCCTGCGCCTGGACCGGAACCTCCACGCCATCACCCCCCGCTGGCTGCACCTCTACAACCTGCTGGCCCCCACCCTCGACCTGCCCGGCATGCTCCTCTCCCTGAGCCCCGCGGGCGGGAACCGCTATGCCGGCAGCCTGGTCGCCTGGGGCCGGACGCTCTGCCTGCTCCGCCAGTGGAGCGAACCCCTGGATCCCCAGGGCTGGAACGAGGAACGCATCGCCCCCAGCGCGGCCTTCCTCCAGCGGGAATCCCGGACGCCACAGAGCCTCCATGTCTGGGGCGCGCCCAGCTGGCCGGACGCGGGGATCCCCACCCGCATCCTGGATGACCGCTTCGCCATGGCAGAGGCGCCCTGATGGCCGTTCCCGTCCTTCACCTCAATCTGGCCCCCCGGCCCAGCCGGTGGCGGCAGCATCATCAGACCCTGGGCTGGGCGGCCCTGGGGCTGGGCACGGTGGCCCTGCTGGGCTCCCTCGGCCTCACCTGGCGGGCCTACCATCAGGCGGGCCGCGCGGGCCGGGACGCCGTGAGCTTCGCCGAAGAGACGCGCCGCGCGGCCCAGCAGGAACAGCAGCTCCAGACCTCCCTCCAGGACATGGATGCCGCCCGCGAACAGTCCCGCTGGAAGGTCGCCGAGCGCATCCTCCTGGAACGGAGCCTGCCCTGGTCACGGGTCACCGCCGAGCTGGAGCAGTGCATGGTTCCCGACATGCGCCTGAAGGGCCTCCAACGGGCCCGCAGCAGCGGCCAGCAGGTGGTGATGAAGCTGAAGGCCGAGGCCCGCACCCAGCAGGCCGAAGTCGCCTTCGTGGATGCGCTGCGCGCAGCGCCCGTCTTCGCCCAGGTGATCCTCGAGCGGGAATCGGAGCGGCAGGGTGGAGGCTGGGATTTCGAGCTGAGCCTTCCGGCCGCCACCGTGCCCCCGCCCTTCCAGTTCAAACCCGTGAAGACCGCCACCAAGCCCGCCGCTCCGGCCGCCATCCCCACCGGGCTCAGGCCCGCCACTGCGGCGCCTCCCGCCGCGAAGCCCGGTCCCCAGGGCCCCGTTCAGGGGCGCCCTTCGCCTGCGTTGAGTCAGGGCGCGGCCGCCCAGGGTGCGGCTGAAAAGCTTCAGGTCCGCCCCGCCCCGCCCACCGACGAGGAGGAAGAGACCCGCCGGCCCCGGCGGCAACCCCGCATCCCGAAGAGGCCCCTCCCATGAGCAGCCCCCTCCGCATGAGCCGCCTGCGCCTCGCCATCGGTGGCCTGGGGCTGGCCCTGGGCCTGGGCGTGGCCTTCTTTCTGCTGCCCGACGCCTCCCAGCAGCTGGCTCAGAAGCTGAGGGCCAAGCGCGAAGCGGAGCTGAACCGGAATCAGCAGGTGCAGCGGCTCAAGGAGCTCCAGCAGCTGGCCGACCGGATCCGCCGGGGCCGGGAAACCCTCGCCGACCTCGAGAGCCGCCTGCCCCGGGGCTCCGCCGGCGAACTCCAGTGGACCCTCAGCAAGCAGCTGCATGAGCTTGCCCAGAAACACGGCCTGCGCCTGCAGACCATCAAGTACGGCCTGCCCAGCCGCGAAGGTTCCCGCGGCACGGACCTGGAAGCCATCGATGTGGAGTTCGTCGCCATCGGCGTCTACGCCAGCCACAAGGCCTTCATGCTTGAACTGGAAGGCTCCGGCCTGCCCTTCGCCGTGCGCGACGGCCGCCTGGAGGAGAGCCCTGAAGGGGCCCGGCTCGACATCGTGCTCCGCGCCTTCCGCAAGGCCGGAACGCCGGATCGGGAGGAAGAGGCATGAGCGCCCCCGCGCCCACCGGCGCTTTCGACTTCCGGGCCATGGCCCAGGAGTTGCGCAGCAACCGCCGGACGCAGGCGGCCCTCGCCGGCTTCGTGCTGGTCATCGGCTACGCCCTTTATTCCTTCTTCGCGCCGGACGCCCCGCGTGCGCGGCGGACGGCCGCCGCCAGGACCACCGTCGCGCTGGATCCCCGCCAGATGCAGGGGCTGCGCCGCCTGCCGGATCTCGCCGCCTTGGACAAGGCGGGAGAGCTTCCTCCCGGCGCCAAGGTGCAGCGCGACCTCTTCCTCTTCGAGGCGCCCCCACCCCCGCCCGTCAAGGTAAAGCCGCCCCCGCCCCCGCCGCCCCCCACGCCAGAAGAGATCGAGCGCCAGCGGCTGGCGCAGGAGAAGGCCGCGGAATATTCCGCGCGGCCCCAGGACCTCCGCTATCTGGGGTTCTTCAAGGGCAGCCCCTCGGGCCTCGTCGGAGCCTTCATGAAGGGCGAAGAGCCCGTGACCCTGCTCCAGGGGACCATCCTCAAGGAACGCTGGAAGCTGGTGTCCATCCTCGATACCCGCGCTGAGTTCCAGAACACCAAGTACCCGGACCTGCGGCTGGTCCTGGAGGCCCGCGAGGCCTCCGGCGGCGCCCCCGTCAATCAATTCTGATCCGAAGGATGCCCCCGATGCCGATTCCCTCCTTCGCCCCCTTCCGGAACGCCCTGATCCTCGCGGGAGCCCTCCTGCTGACCCTCGGGTGCAGTCTGCACAAGGCCAACCGGGCCTTCGACGAGGGCCGCTACGACGAGGCCGTGGTCGCCTACCGCGATGTGCTGCGGAGCGACCCCTCGAACACCAAGGCCCGCATCGGCATCAAGCGGGCCTCCCAGCGCGCCGCCGAGACCCACCTCGCCCAGGCCCGCCAGGCCGAAGGGCGGGGCATGAACGACACGGTGCTGATGGAGGTTCGCAAGGCCCTGGTGCTGGACCCCGACAACCAGATCGCCCAGGACTGGCTCATCAAGCTGGAGCAGAAGGCCGCCCGGGAGCGGGCCGAGGCGGATGCCCTGGAAGACCTCGAGCTGATGAAGGCCAAGGCCGACGCCGCCAACGCCGTGCAGCTCAATCCCCGGTCCATCGAAGGCATCGACCTGAATTTCAGCCGCCGCACCAGCCTGAAGGAGATCTTCGCGACCCTGAGCCGCGCCTCGGGCGTGAACATCATCCCCCACAAGTCCTTCGTGGATCAGACCATCTCCATCGACCTGCGGGGCCTGGCCTTCCAGCGGGTGCTCGACACGCTGATGCTGCAGAACGACCTGTTCTACAAGGTGATCGACAAGAACACCATCATGGTCTTCCAATCCACGCCGCAGAACCGCGAGGCCTACGAGAACCAGATCCTCAAGACCATCTACCTGGCGAACGCCGACCCCAACGATGTTCGCCAGGTCCTCAACACCATCAATCCACAGCTGCGGGTGATCATCGACAAGCGCCTCAACGCCATCATCGTGAAGGCCAAGCCCCTGGAACTGACCATCGTCGACCAGGTGATCCGCAGCCTCGACAAGGCCAAGGCCGAAGTCATGGTCTACCTTGAGCTGATGGAAGTCACCGAGAACAGCCTCGAGCAGATCGGCCTTCTGCCCGTCATCAACGCCTCTGACAGTTCCGGCACCTACCGCATGGGCGCCACCACGGTGAACAACACCTCCGGCATGAACACCAACTCCGGGTTCACCAAGATCCACACCGCCGACATCCGCGTGCTGTTCCCCAACCTCGCCCTCGATTTCCTCAAGGGCAACGGCGACGCGCGCCTGGTCGCCAGCCCCAATGTGCGGGTGCTGTCCGGTGAGACCGGCGAAGTCAACATCGGCGAGAAGATCTCCACCACGCAGAGCCAGCTCTCCCTGCCCACCACCGGAACGACCGGCACCGCCAACGCCTCGTCCCTGCTCGGCGGCGTGGGTCAGACCTCGTTCTCCTACGAGGATGTGGGCGTGAAGATCAAGGTGGAGCCGCGCGTCCACCACAACGGCGAGATCACCCTCAAGATCGAGAGCCTGGTCACGACCCTCAAGTCCGGTTCCACCCCCGGCCGCCCCGACCTCGGCAAGCGCGAGATCAAGACCTCCGCCCGTCTGCGCGACGGCGAGACGGCCATCTTCGGCGGCCTGCTGAAGGACGAGGAACAGAAGAGCCTCCAGGGCATCTGGGGCCTCGCCGACATTCCGTTCATCGGGCGGCTGACCGGCAACACGCGCAACAGCAAGGCCAAGACCGATGTGATCCTCACCATCCGGGCCGTACTGGTGCGGAAGCCCGTGATCAGCGACCAGGACATGTCGGCTTTCAACCCCGAGGATGCGACCGCCCAGGCAGGTCCCTTCACGCCCAAGGCCGTCAAGAAGGCCCCCGCCACCGATCCCGCCGCGGCGAACCCCGCCACTGCGGCGCCGGCCGCGGGTCCCGCCGGCGGAACGACTGCCCCGGCCACCAACCCGGTCACCAATCCGGCCGCACCTTCCAATCCCACGGCCCCTCCGGTGGACGCCATCCAGGACAAGAAGCCCATCGAGGAACCGCGCCCTCCCACGGCCTCGGACCTGGTGATCTTCATGTCTCCCGTGGCCTCGGAGATCAAGGCCGGTGAGCGGGTGCAGATCAGCCTCACCGTCAGCGGCGGCAAGGGCCTCAGCTCCGGCTCCATGGACCTGCGCCTGCCGGCCGGTCTCCGTCTGAATGCAGTCACCCCCGGCGACTTCATCACCGGCGAAGGCGGAAGCCTGGAGCAGTTCCCGGGCAAGGACGGCGCCCTGAAGATCACCTTCAAGCGCAATGGCGCCGGCGTCGACAGCGGGCTCCTGGCCACCCTCGTGCTGGAGGGCCTCACCGCCGGAAACGCGCCGGTCCTCATCCAGAGCGGTCAGTTCCTGGTGGGCAACCTCCCCATCTCCGGGCGCTGGTCCAACGCCCTCGTGACGGTGCAGTGAGCCGCCAGCGCGGGTTCACCCTCCTCGAGCTGGTCATCACGGCCACGGTGCTGCTGATCCTCGCTTCTGTGACGGTGCCTCTGGCCCGCAACGGCCTCAAGCGCCAGCATGAATTGGAGCTGCGCCGCGCCCTGCGCGAGATGCGCCTGGCCATCGACGACTACAAGAAGCAGGCCGAGCAGCAGAAGATCAAGGCGCCGCCCGCGGAGGCGAACTTCTATCCCGAAAGCCTGGAGATCCTGGTGGAAGGCGTCCCGGCCGCCGGGTCCATCAGCCGCAAGGTGCGCTTCCTGCGCCGCATCCCCGTCGACCCCTTCACCGGCAAGGCCGAGTGGGGCCTCCGGAACACCAATGACGACGCCAACAGCACCAGCTGGGGTGGCGGGCATGTCTACGATGTCTTCAGCCTCTCGCAGGGAACCGGCATGAACGGCATCCCCTACCGGGAGTGGTGAGAATGCCTGTTGCCTCCGCCGGTGAACCGCGCTAGGCTTGCAGTTCGGCACATCCGGATCCCTCGGGCCCCGGGTTGTTCTTTCAAGCGGATATGGCGGAATTGGTAGACGCGCTAGTTTCAGGTACTAGTGTTCACAAGACGTGGGGGTTCGAGTCCCTCTATCCGCACCATTTTTTCGTCGGCGTCGTCGGCAAAAAGAATGGTCGTTGAAAAGCAATAGGCATCTGGCCTCCTCCAGATTCGACCCACCTTCGGTACGGGACTGAGGGTTCGGGTGACGGGCGATCCCCCGAAAAGGAGCCACCATGGCCCTGAATGTGGAACAGAAGAAGATCATCATCGACGACTACAAGCAGCATGAGTCGGATACGGGTTCGCCCGAGGTCCAGGTCGCGATCCTGACCAAGCGCATCAATGACCTGACCGAGCACTTCAAGACGCACACCAAGGACTACCACAGCCGCCGCGGCCTCATGATCATGGTCGGCCAGCGCCGACGCCTGCTCGACTACCTCAAGAAGAAGAGCAAGGAGCGCTACGCCACCCTGATCGAGCGCCTCGGCCTTCGTCGGTAGGCCTTCACCACTTCGCAAAACGCCCGCGCAAGCGGGCGTTTTGCTATGTTCAGAAGATGGACCTGAAACCCCTGCCCCGGCCCGAACATCCGGACCCCTACACCGTCCTCGAGCGCCGGTTCGTGTACGATTCGCCCTGGATCCGCGTCCGCGAGGACCGCTTCCGGCACCGCAAGGGCGCCGAGGGCCGCTACGCCGTCTGCGGATTCCGTCGCACCGCCTGCGGCGTCCTGGCCCTGGATGAAACGGATCGCGTGGTGCTGGTGGGTCAGTGGCGTTATCCCCTGGAGGCCTATTCCTGGGAGATTCCCGAAGGGGGCGGCGACACGGCCGAGAGCCCCTTCGAAGCCATCCGCCGCGAGTTGGCCGAGGAGGCCGGGCTCGCCGCCCAGGTGTGGGAACCCCTCTGCTTCTTCCACACGAGCAACTCCTCGACCGAAGAGGAGGCCTTCCTCTTCCTCGCCACGGGCCTCACGCCCACGGCGGGCCATCACGCGGAGGACGACGAGGAGCTGATGCTCCACCGCGAACCCTTCGCGGACTGCGTGCGGCGCGTGCTCTCGGGGGAGATCACCGACAGCCTGACGGTCCTGGCCCTCCTGGCCCTCCAGGCCAAGCGCAGCGGCCTTGGCGCGGACCTGGACGCGACCCTGGCCGAACGGTTCTTCCAGCGGCCCCAGGACCATCCCTCCGCAGGCCGGGCCCGGTGGGACCAGTTGGGGGCGCCATGATCCTCACCCTGCACCCCGAGACCCCCCAGGTGCGCCACCTCGAACGGATCGTCGAGCTGCTGCAGCGCGACGGCGTCATCGCCTACCCCACGGACACCCTCTTCGGCCTGGGTTGCCTCGTGTCGCGCAAGAAGGCCGTGGACCGCATCCAGTTGCTCAAGGGGCGCGATCCCAAGAAGCCCATGTCCATCCTCTGCTCCGACATGGAGATGTTCTGCCGCTACACGCGCCACCTCGAGACGCCCACTTTCCGAATCCTGAAACAGATGCTGCCAGGCCCCTACACGGTGCTCCTGCCGGCCAGCCGTGAGGTGCCGCGGTACCTCCAGAACAAGCAGGTGGTGGGCCTCCGTATCCCCGACCACCCGTTCTGCCGGGCCCTGGCGGCGATGCTCGGCGAACCCATCATCACCACGAGCGCGGCGCTGCCCGATCAGCCCGTGCTGAACACCGCCTGGGAACTCGAGGAGGAACTTGGCCACGCCCTCGACCTGGTGGTGGATTGTGGACAGCCGCTGGGAGTCCCCAGCACCATCGTGGACCTCTGCGGAGAGGAGCCCATCCTGGTGCGGCAGGGCGCAGGCGCCTGGCCGGTGTGATCACTTCGCCCGGTCGGCCGCCTTCTTCTTCAGGGCCTGGTATTCCTCCTCACTGAGCAGGCCGTCGCGCTTGAGCCCTTCGATGCGGCGCAGGGCACCTTCCAGGTCAAAGGCGGGCGGCGGCGGAGCCGCCTGGACCGGCTTCGGAGCCTCCAGACGGATCGCCGAGGGAACCGCCGGGGGAGCCGCAAACCCGCCGAGCATGCGCCCCAGGTCCTCACACCAGCGCCCGAACCGGACGGGAATGGCCTCGGGGTTCGTCCCCTCGAGGGTGTCGTGGAAGGCACCGAGCAGCTCTCCCGTGTCCCCATCCACGAGCTTGAGGTCGAAGGAGAGGACGACCGCCCCCATGGACATGTAGTCATCGGTCTGACCGACGGCATCTGCCACCCGGGCGATGAGGTGGAGATCCCCGCCGGCCGGGGACACGGGAAGGCTCCCCTTCAGGCCGCGCCGGAGCCCCTTCTCCAGATGTCCGGGAAGGGCATCCTCCACCCGCTGCAGGAAGGCCTGGTCTTTCAGGGCCCGCCTGCCCAGCACCCAGGCGGCCGGCTCCCAGGCCTTGAGCCGGAGGGTCCGCTGGCGGAGGTCGAGCCCGGGCTTGAGCCATTGGAACCCGAGCGCTTTCGAGGACTGGAAGGTCACGCCCGAGCCGAACCAAGTGGGCTCCAGCCGGCCCCCGTCCAGGGCCGCGGGCTGCCCCGAGAGCAGGGCGGGAACGGTGAGCAGCAGGGCAGCGGATCGGCGCATCAGCACTCCGGAAGGTTGACGGTGAAGTCCAGCGGGGCCTCAAGCACGGTCACCGCGAGTCCGCCACGGGCGGTCTCCTTGTACTTGCTCTTCATGTCGGCACCGGTATCGCGCATGGTCCGGATGACCTTGTCCAGGCTCACGAAGTGGTGGCCATCCCCATAGAGTGCCATGCGCGCGGCGTTGATGGCCTTCACGCTGGCCATGGCGTTGCGCTCGATGCAGGGCACCTGCACCAGGCCGCCGATGGGATCGCAGGTCAGCCCCAGGTTGTGCTCCATGCCGATCTCGGCCGCGTTCTCCACCTGGTCCGGCGTCCCGCCCGTCACCTCGGCCAGCGCACCGGCGGCCATGGAGCAGGCCACGCCCACCTCCCCCTGGCAGCCCACCTCGGCGCCGCTGATGGAGGCGTTCTCCTTGTAGAGCGCGCCGATGGCCCCCGCCGTGAGCAGGAAGCGCACCACGCCGTCGTCTGTGGCGCCGGGCACGAAGCGCCGGTAGTAGTGCAGCACGGCGGGGAGGATGCCTGCGGCGCCGTTGGTGGGCGCCGTCACCACACGGCCCCCGGCGGCGTTCTCCTCGTTCACCGCCAGGGCGTAGAGACTCACGAAATCCATGGCTGTGAGGGGATCCTTCAGACCCGCTTCGGGGGTTTCCGTCAGACGCCGATGGAGCGCGGGAGCCCGGCGAGCCACCTTCAGGCCGCCCGGCAGCACGCCCTCGGTCGCGCATCCCCGACGCACGCAGGCCTGCATCACCGCCCAGATGTCGAGGAGACCCTTCCGGATGTCGGCTTCCGAGCGCCAAGTGCGCTCGTTTTCCAGCATGAGCTGACTGACGCTCAGCCCCGTCTCCCGGCAGCGCTTCAGCAGCTCATCCCCCGTGTGGAAGGGATGGGACGGCTCCGGCCCCGATGGGGTTGGGTTCAGGGCTCCTTCTTCCACCACGAAGCCGCCTCCCACGGAGTAGTAGACCTGCATCCGCAGCACGGCCCCACTGGCATCCAGGGCCGAAAAACGCAGGCCATTGGGATGGAAGGGCAGACTCTTCCGCAGCAGGAGGAGGTGGTCGGGTTCCCGGAAGGTCACTTCGCGCCGGCCGAGCAGCGCCAGACGCTCCGCCCCCCGGACCTTCGCCAGCAGGCCCTCCACGGCCTCGATGTCCACGCCTTCCGGGGTCTCCCCCAGGAGACCGAGGATCACTGCCTTGTCGCTGCCGTGGCCCCTCCCCGTGGCGCCGAGACTGCCGAAGAGTTCAACCTTGACCGCCGCCGTGGCCTCCAGCAGGCCCGCGCCCTCCAGGGCCAGGGCGAATCGCCGCGCCGCCCGCATGGGTCCCACGGTGTGGGAGGAACTGGGTCCGATGCCGATTCGGAACAGGTCGAACACGGACAGCGTCATGCCCTCATTGTCCCCGATTCCGCAATCAATTGGCCCGGCCCATCCACAGGGTCAATCCACCCGGTAGTGGCAGCCCCGGCTTTCAGGGTTCTGCAGGGCCGCGTTGAGGATGAGACGGGCGCAGAGGATGCCGCTCCGCAGCTCCAACAATTCCCGGCTGAGGCTGGACTCGTGGTAGAAGCGCTCCATCCGGTGGGCCAGATAGTGCAGATCCGCCTTGGCCCGCTCCAGCCGAGCCTTGGTGCGGACGATGCCCGCGTAGTTCCAGAGGGTGCTGCGGATCAGGCCCCAGTCCTGGTCGATGAGCAGCGGATCCATTTTCTGCGAGGTCTCCGGTGTGCGCCAGGAGGCGAGGTCCCCGGGGTCCGGCTCCGAAGCACCGGCCAGCTCCCGGGCGGCCGCCTCGGCGCCCCGGAAACCCCAAACCAGACCTTCGAGCAGGCTGGTCGAGGCCAGGCGGTTGGCGCCGTGAAGCCCCGTACAGGCCACCTCTCCGGCCGCGAAGAGGCCCGGTAGGCTGGTGCGGCCATCCAGGTCCACCAGCACCCCTCCGCAGAAGTAGTGCGCCGCCGGCACCACGGGAATGGGCTGGCGGTGGGGATCGATCCCTTCGGCGCGGCAGGCCGCCATCACCGTGGGGAAGTGCTCGTCGAGATCCAGCCTCGCCGCCAGGGGGGCCAGGTCCAGGAAGGCACAGGGCTCCCCGCTGGCCGCCATCTCCTGGAAGATGGCCCGGCTCACCACATCGCGGGGCGCCAGCTCCAGCTGCTCGGGGGCGTACTTCGTCATGAACCGCTCGCCCTTGCGGTTCACCAGCCGCGCGCCTTCGCCGCGCAGAGCCTCGGTCAGCAGGGTGCGGGGCTTGCCGGGCACATAGAGGGTGGTGGGGTGGAACTGGAGGTATTCGCAGTTCACGATGCGGGCACTGGCCCGGTAGGCCGCGGCGAGCCCGTCGCCCGTGGCGCCCGGAGGATTGGTGGTGTGCAGGTAGAGGTATCCGAGGCCGCCGGTGGCGAGCAGGGTCCGCCGGGCCAGGGCCCCTTCCACTTCCCCCGTGACCGCATCGAACAGGTAGGCGCCGTGGACGCGGATGGGCTCGTACACCCGCACGGGGCTGACGCAGTGGTGGGGGCTGGTGATGAGATCCACCAGGCAGAGATGCTCCCGCACCTGGATGTTCGGATGCTTCCGGACGGCCTCGCTGAGGGCGGTCTGGATCGCCAGCCCGGTGGCGTCCTTGGCGTGGTAGATGCGCCGCGCGCTGTGGGCGGCCTCGGCGGTGGGGTCGGGGGTCCCGTTCGTCCCCAGGTCGAAAGGCACGCCCAGCCGTTCCCACAGGAAGGCACGGCAGAGCCTCGGACCCTCTTCCGCGAGCAGCCGCACCGCCTCAGGCCGGCACAGACCCGCCCCGGCGGCTTCGATGTCGGCGGCCAGCAGGTCTGCGGAGTCCCCCTCCTCGGGCGGCGCCAACCCGATGATGCCGCCCTGGGCCCAGGCGGTGTTGCTCCCGCCCAGCTCATCCTTGGCCACCAGCACCACGGAGATGCCCAGATCCGCCGCGCGCAGGGCGGCCGAACAGCCGGCGATGCCTGCACCCAGGACCAGCAGATCGGCCGCTTTGCTCATGCCAGCTCCCAGGTGGGGCGGTCCAGGGCCCACAGGAGCCCGAAGAGCGCATCCTCGTCCGCATCGTCCATCATGCGCTTTCCATGGTCCAGCCGTCGGGCCGTCAGGTCCAGCGCCGCCTCGGCCCGCACATCGCCCCAGGGCGTGACCACACGGCCCCCGCACGCCTCCAGCCGGCCCAGGGCCTCCTCCCACAGGGCCACCAGACCGCTGGGATTCTGGAGTTGGAGATGGTGGTAGCCCCCCGCCAGGAGGATGAGCCCCTGGAGCTGGTCCTTCAGGTCGCCCTCCGCCGCGGCCCACAGGGGTTCCAGGGCGTCATGGCACTCATGGTAGAGCCCATGGTTGAAGAGAGAGACACCACAGGCCAACGGATAGCGCTCGCCCAGGGGCAGCGGCGTGAGCGCCGCCAGCTGCCAGCCGCAGCGCAGGCTCACCAGGGGCCCCCAGGCCCCCCAGGTCGCGGCCGGGCGCCACCCCTCGGGGCCGCCCTCCGCCGTGTCCGGCCAGGTCACACGATGGGTCTCCCAGGCCGCCAGCGGATCGTGGTGGCCCAGGGCGCCAAGCATCCGGGCGGCATGGACCAGCAGCTCTCCTTCCGGAACGCCCGCCGGATGGAGCTTCCGCAGTCCTGGGGCCCCGAGGATGACCGGCCAGACGAGCGCCTGGCGGGCTTCCGGATCGTGCAGCGCCGCCTCCAGGCGGTCCTGGAGGAACCGGTGGATCTCCAGGGGCAGCCGCGGCTGGCGCTGCCAGAAAGGGGTCTGGTTGCAGGCATCGCTCATGATTCCACCACCAGCCGGAGGGCCAGGCCGCCCCGGTCGTTCTCATCCATCCCGGTCCACTGGCAGCCGGGAATCCGCCCCTTCAGCACCTTGCGCGGGTCCCCCTGCCGGTGCGTGAGGATCCATCGCGCCACCAGGCCCCGGTATTTCTTCGAGAAGTGGCTGATGGCCTTGCCGCGGGCATCGAAGATCTCCACGGTGTGCCGGGGCCGTGCCCAGCCCTTGAGGAGGTCGGCCACCTCGCCGGGCAGCAATTCCCACAGCGGCCCGGCGGGGATCGTCGCCACCTGGGCCGGCAGGGCCTTCCGCCAGTGGGCCCTGAGGCCGGGAATGGCACCGGCCTTGAGCTTGTAGGGCGGCAGAAGCTCGTCGCCGCGCACCAGACCCCGCAGGTTGGACAGGATGAACACCTGGGCCCAGGTCTCCGCGGGCAGGGTGGCCGCATCGAGCGCCTGGAAGGCGACGCCCGTGTAGCGCGCCAGCGCCGGCAGCACGGGAACGGCGCCCGCCAGGGCCAGGGCCTCCGTCCGGGCCTTGGCCAGGGCAAGCTCTTTGACATCGAAGGCCTTCCACAGGGCCTCGGGATCATTCTTTTTCGCCAGCGCCACCAGCCGTTCCCGCACCCATCGCTGGGCGGCAGTCTCCGCAAGATGTCCCTGGGCTCCACCGGGGGCCTTCTCTTCAGAGGGCGCGAGGAGGATGATCGGCGCGTCCGTCATCGGACCTCCACCCAGGCTTCGAGGGTCGTGAGGCGGAATCCCGCGAAGAGGTCCCGCAGGTGGCCCGCGTGGCCCCGCAGTCCGGCACTGTGCGCGAACCGGTGGCCAAACGAGGCGCCGGGCAGGTCGGGTTGGCCCTCGTCCAGTTCCCAGGGATGCAGCACGAGGGGCGTACCCGCATCTTCGGCGGCCAGGGCTTCCAGGGCCCGGCGGACCAGGCTGAAGGGCAGCACCCGGGGGCCCCAGCCCCAGAGCGGCGACCGGGGCGGCCCCGACCAGAGCACCGGGGGTGGAAGCTCCCACACCCCGTTGGGAAGGCGATGGGGACGGCGGGGCCAGTGCGGATTCCCGATGACCGAGAGCGGCACGCGGCTGGAGTCGTACCGAAAGCCGAGCTCCGGCAGGTCCTGCCACCAGTCCGCAGCCGGACCCCGCAGGCTCCACTCAGGGGCGCGGTAGCCCACCACCGGCTGACCCGACAGGTCTTCCAGCAGGGCCCTGCCGTCGCGCACCGAGGCCCGCCACTCGGCGCGGCTCATCTCGAAGGCCCGCCGATGGGTGAGCCCGTGCAGGCCGATGGCATGGCCTTCCGCCACGATGCGCCGCAGCAGGGCTGGATGGCGCGCAGCCTGGTCCCCCAGACAGAACCAGGTGGCCGAAGCACCCAGCTCCGCACAGAAGGCCAGCGACCGTTCCGTGGCCAGCGGCAGCCGGCACTCGAAGCGGTCCAGGGCCTCGGGCTGGTCATAGGGCGGGCAGCAGAGCTGGAACCAGTCCTCCCAATCCAGGGAGAGCGGAAGCCGGTGGTCTCTCAGGTGAAGTTCCGCTCGGAAAGGCTGATGAACTCAAGGGAGAAGTCGTCCAGCTCCGTCTGGAACTGCTTCAGCTGGCCTTGGAAGAAGTTGTAGGCCATGAGGGCGGGGATGGCCGCCACCAGGCCGATGGCGGTGGCCACCAGGGCCTCGGAGATGCCGGGCGCCACCGTGGCCAGATTGGCATTGCCCGTGGCGCCGATGCCGCGGAAGGCATCGATGATGCCCCACACCGTGCCGAAGAGGCCGATGAAGGGGCTGACGGCCGCCACGGTGGCCAGGCCCCCGAGGGAGCGCTCGAGACGGCCCATCTCCACCACGCTGGCCCGCTGGAGGCTCCGCTCCACGGCCTCCATGCTCCGGAGTTGCGGGCGGCCATCGGCGCCCACCTGGCGCAGCTGGTAGGTCACCTCGCCGTAGCCCGCCACGAACAGGCCCACGAGCGGGCTGAGAGCGAACTTCTCGACCTGCTGCTTCAGCTCGCGCCAATCGGTGGCGCGCTTGAAGGCGCCGCGGAACTGCTCGGATACCGCCCGGCTGCGGCGGTAGAGCAGGGCCTTGCGGATGATCACCACCCAGCTCAGGAGGGAAAAGGTCGCGAGGATCGCCAGCACCGTCTTGGAAACCGGCCCCGCATGCAGCATGACCTCCAGCAGGTTGACCTCGTTGCCCGTGGGTGCCGCCAGGATCGCCATGCTGTCTCCTCCCCCAAATGATAACAAGCTACACTGGATGCTTTGCGCGAGGACATCATGCAGGTACTGGTCATCGGGTCGGGATATGTGGGGCTGGTGGCGGCGGCCTGCTTCGCCGAAGCGGGGCACCGCATTCTCGGCGTGGATGTGGACGCGGCCAAGGTGGCCACCCTCTCCCGGGGTGAATCGCCCATCTTCGAGCCGGGCCTGGACGAGCTCCTCTCCAAGCACCTGGCCTCCGGCGCCCTGCGCTTCACCACGGACCTCAAGGCCGGCATCGCGGACGCGGACGCGGCCTTCATCTGCGTGGGCACCCCCCAAAGCGAAGACGGCAGCGCCGACATGAAGTATGTGCTGGCCGTGGCGGGCCAGATCGGCGATGCCATGGCCCTCCGCGCCAAGGACGCCAAGCCGCTGATCGTGGTCGACAAGAGCACGGTCCCCGTGGGCACCGCCGCCCGCGTCCATGCCGAGATCGCCGCCCACACCGACCGCGCCTTCGAGGTGGTGAGCAACCCCGAGTTCCTGCGGGAAGGCTCGGCCATCGGCGACTTCCTGGAGCCTGACCGTGTGGTGGTGGGTTGCCGCTCGGATCATGCCGAGACCATCATGAAGGGGCTCTATCAGTCCTTCCTGGACCGCAGCGGCGGCAAGTGGTTCCGCATGGATCCCCCCAGCGCCGAACTCACCAAGTACGCCGCCAACGCCATGCTGGCCCTGCGCATCAGCTTCATCAACGAGATCGCCAACCTGGCGGAATGTGTGGGCGCGGATGTGGACCATGTGAAGACGGCCATCGGCGCGGACCACCGCATCGGCCCCGCCTTCCTCAACCCCGGCCCCGGCTTCGGCGGGTCCTGCTTCCCCAAGGATCTGCAGGCGCTGCTCAAGGTGGGCCGCGAGCAGGGCCACCCCCTCATGACCCTGGCCGCCACTGTAGAAGCCAACCGCCATCAGAAGCAGGTGCTCCTGAAGAAGGTGAAGGCGCACTTCGGCGTGCAGGCCGGCGTCCCCGCCCCGCTGAAGGGCCGACGCTTCGCCCTCTGGGGACTGGCCTTCAAAGCCAACACCGACGACATCCGCGAAAGCATGGCCCTGGAGCTCATCGATGGCTTGGTGAACCTGGGCGCCGAGGTGGTGGTGCACGATTTCGCCGCCATGGAGGCCGTGAAGGCCAAGATCGGCGACAAGGTGCGCTACGCGGAATCGCCGCTGGCCGCCTGCGAAGGCGCCGACGCCCTGCTCATCGCCACGGAATGGTCCGAGTACCGCGAGGCCGACCTGGAGGCGGTGGCCCAGGCCCTGAAGGCCCGCCGCATCTTCGATGGCCGCAACCTGTTCCGACCCGAAGCCATGCAGACCAAGGGCTGGACCTACCACTCCCTGGGCCGCCGGGCCGTGGAGGGGAAATGACCCGCATCCGGCTCGAAGACATCGCCCATGCCCGCAGCGGCGACAAGGGGGACGGCTCCAATGTGGGCGTCATCGCCTACACGGAGGCTGGCTACCGGCTCCTCCAAAGGGAGCTCACGGCGGAGCGCGTCAAGCATCACTTTTCAATCATATGCAAAGGCAGCATTGAACGCTTCGAGGTGCCTAACCTCAAGGCCATCAACTTCATCCTGCATGACTCGCTCGGCGGCGGCGGCAGCGAAAGCGTGAAAACCGATGCCCAGGGCAAGACCCACGGGCAGGCTCTGCTTAGAATGGAACTCGATCTTCCCGGCGATGTATCCCTGGCCGATCTGAAACCCTGACACCGCACCACCCGACTCGGAGCGCACCCATGGGCAACCTCGGAATGATGGAAATCCTGCTGATCGGCATCGCCCTGCTGATCTTCTTCGGGCCCTCCCGCCTGCCGGAACTGGGCAAGAGCCTCGGCAAGGGCATCCAGGAGTTCAAGAAGGCCAGCAAGGAGCTGACGGATTCCGTGAAGGAAGATGTCACCTCCGACAAGGACAAGAAGTAGGCCTGAAGGCCCTTCATTGACCGGCCTCCCCAGGGAGGCCGGTCCCTTTTCCCCCTCATCCCACCCAGAGGACCATGCCGCTTCCGGCCGCGCCGCCCGACAAGATGAGCTTCTGGGAGCACCTGCAGGAGCTGCGGGTGCGCATCGTGCGCTCGCTCCTCATCGTGGCCGTGTGTTTCGCGGCGACCTACGCCTTCCGATTCAAGCTCTGGACCTGGGCCCAGAAGCCCTTCCTCGACGCCATGGCCCGCCAGACCGGCAAGGCCGCCGCCGAGCTCCAGCCCTTCGCCTTCACGGATCTCACCGAGCCCTTCTTCAGCATGATGCGGCTCTCCCTCTGGGCCGCCGCCTTCCTCGCCGCGCCGCTCCTCTTCTACCAGCTCTGGGCCTTCATCCGGCCCGGCCTGCTGCCCAAGGAGCGCCGCCTCGTCATCCCCTTCGTGGTGGTCACCTCGGGCTGCTTCCTGGCCGGGTCGGCCTTCGCCTACTTCCAGGCCTTCAAGTTCCTGGGCGACATCCTCTTCCAGGAGGCCGCCGCCGCGGGACTGCGCGCCAACCTCCATGTCTCGGACTACCTCGACCTCTTCATCTCCACCACGCTCATCACCGGCGTGATGTTCGAGCTGCCCGTCCTGTTCTTCTTCCTGGCGAAATTCCGCATCGTGACCGCCCGCCTGATGCTGAAGTACTGGCGCCACGCCACCATGGCCATCCTGATCTTCAGCGCCTTCTTCACCCCCGGCGATGTCGTCGTCACCACCATCTTCTTCAGCGTGGTCCTCCTCGGCCTCTACTTCATCTCCGTCGCCGTCGCCTGGGCCGCTGAACCGCGTCAGCCCAGGTAGGACGCCAGGTCGTCCAGGCAAAGGTCCACGGCCCGGTTGGGCTCGGGCGCCTTGGACAGAGCGTGTCGCATCGCCGCATCCCCCATCCGTAGCAAGATGGCCGCCTCCAGCCGCGCGGCGAGGTCTGCCGCCTGCTCGACGACGGTGGCCCGGCCTTCTTGCGCCAGGGCCAGGGCGTTCATGCGCTGGTGGTCGTTGGCGCTGGTGGGCAGGGGCACCAGGATGGCCCCCCGGCCTGCGGCTTTCAGCTCTGCGCAGGTGCTGGCCCCGGAGCGGCTCACGATGAGACTGGCCGACTCCATGGCCTCGTCCACGCGGGCGATGAAGGGGACCATGACATGCCGGGCATGGCGGGTGCGATCCTTCAGCCGCCCGGCCTCCGCGGCCCCCACTTGGTGCAGGATCTCCCACTCCGGATGGGCCTCCAGCAGCGACGGGGCGATGGCGAGCATCGCCTCGTTGATGGCTCGCGCACCGCCGCTCCCGCCCAGCACCAGCAGCCGGAAAGGCGCGGTCAATTCCTGAGCCCGCCGGAAGTCCCGGAGGAAGGCCCCGCGCACCGGCGTGCCCACCAGCCGGCAGTCCGCTCCGGGCAGCATCGGCCGCACGGCCTCGAGGCCGCACCACACGCGCCGCGCCTTCGGCGCCACGAGCTTCACCAGAGCGCCCGGCGCCGCATTGCTTTCGTGCAGGAAGAAGGGAATGCCCAGGGCCCGCGCCGCCAGCAGGGCCGGGGCCGCGCCGTAGCCGCCTGTGCCGATCACCGCCCAGGGCCGCTCGCGGCGCCACAAAGACTTCAGCTGCGCCATGGCGCGCCACAGCTTCCAGGCGGACTTCGCCGCCCTCAGGGGCGAGCGCCCCAGGAATCCCTCCACATCCAACAGTAGATGGGGCCAGGGGCCCGCGGGGAGTTCCCGGGCCTCGATGCCGCGGCGCGCACCGACGAAGGCGATCGGACGGTCAGACCACCGGCCGCGGGCTCCCTCCGCCAGCGCCAGCGCCGGAAAGAAGTGACCGCCGGTTCCGCCTCCCGTGAGGACCAGGGCTCCATCGAAGATCGGCGTGAGGTCGCGCATGATCTGACCACCATACCGGAACACCGGCGGATGCTACCTCGGGACAATGCCCGGGACCAGGCTCGAAGCGTGACTGTGCCTACCCGGAGACAAGGGTGATTCCTGGCACAAAGAAACGATAAAGCCCACCGGGGTGGAGCCTTTCCTCGCGCTAGAATGCCCTTTTGCGCCGGCCCACTGCCGGCTCGTCCAAGACGCATCAGGGAGCGCCCATGAAGATCCTCGTCGCCCTCAAACAGGTCCCCGATACCGAGACCAAGATCAAGGTCGCCGCCGATGGGCGCTCGCTCGATCCTGCCGATGTCAAGTGGATCACCAGCCCTTACGACGAGTACGCCCTCGAAGAGGCCATCCGCATCAAGGAAGGCAAGGGCGCGGAAGTGGTCGCCCTCTCCGTGGGCGGTGATTCCGTGAAGGAAGTCCTCAAGAATGCGCTGGCCCTGGGTGCGGATACCGCCGTACTGCTGAAGGGCGACGGCCAGGGCGATGCCTTCGCCGTGGCGCAGATGATCGCCGCCTACGCGAAGGACAAGGGCTTCGATCTGATCCTCTGCGGCAACAAGGGCCTCGGTGGCGACAACGCCGCGATGGGCCCCATGCTGGCGGAGCTGATGGGCATCGGCCAGGCGAATGTGGTCGTGAAGCTGGAACTCGGCGAGGGCACCTTCAAGGCCGAGCGCGAGATCGAGGGCGGCACTGAGATCGTCGAGGGCGCACTGCCCGCGGTCATCACCGCGCAGAAGGGGCTCAACGAACCCCGCTACGCGAGCCTGAAGGGCATCATGGCCGCCAAGAAGAAGACCATCGAGGAAGTGGATGCCGCCCCGGCGACCACGGGCGCCCAGATCAGCGCCCTGGCCCTTCCCCCCGAGCGGCCCGCGGGTCGGAGGCTGGAAGGCGATGCCGCCGCCCAGGCCCAGGCCCTGCTCCAGGCCCTCAAGGACGAAGCCAAGGTCTTCTAGCCGCCCACCCCTCTGCCGACTGATCCGATTCGAAAGGATGACATCCATGATTCTCGTGTTCTGTGAACTGAAGGACGGCCAGATCCGCAAACCCAGCCTCGAGGTCCTCAGCGAGGGCCGCCGCCTGGCGGATGCCGCCGGCAAGCAGCTCGGCGCCCTCTTCGCCGGCGCCTCCTGCGCGGGTTCCGCAGAGGCCGCCAAGTACGGCGCCGATGTGATCCTCACCGCCGAAGGCCCGGCCCTGACCTCCTATTCCAGCGATGTCTTCGCCGCCGTCCTCGCCGAGGCCGTGAAGAGCAAGGGCGCCACCGTGCTCCTCGCCGCCGCCACCGCCGTGGGCAAGGATGTCGCTCCCCGCGCCGCCGCCCGCCTGGGCGCCGGCTACGCTTCGGATGTCACCGGCCTGTCCATGGTCGATGGCAAGCTCCAGGCCGTCCGTCCGGTGTACGCCGGCAAGGCTTTCGCCACCACCTCCTTCGCCAGCGCCGTCCAGGTGGCCACCACCCGCCCCAATGTGTTCCCCGCCGCCGAAAAGGCCGCTGCCGGAACCACCGAAGCCCTGGCTGTGCCGGCCAGCGACTTCAAGTCCGTGGTGAAGGAGATCCTCGCCAAGGCCAGCGGCAAGGTGGACCTCAGCGAAGCCAATGTCATCGTCAGCGGAGGCCGCGGCATGAAGGACGGTGCCAATTTCAAGATCCTCGAGGATCTGGCGGACGCCCTGGGGGGCGTCGTCGGCGCCTCCCGGGCGGCCGTGGACGCAGGCTGGGGGTTGCCCCACAGCATGCAGGTGGGCCAGACCGGCAAGGTCGTGAGCCCCACCCTCTACATCGCCTGCGGCATCAGCGGCGCCATCCAGCACATCGCCGGCATGAGCGGCTCGAAGTTCATCGTCGCCATCAACAAGGATCCCGAGGCCCCCATCTTCAAGCTGGCGGATTATGGGATCGTCGGCGACCTCTTCGAAGTCGTCCCCGAGCTCACCAAGGCCGCGAAGGCCATGGGGATCGGCTCCAATTAAGCCCCGTTCCCATCCGCAAAATCGCCCGGCTTCCGCCGGGCGATTTTGCGGATGGGAAAAGATCCGGACGCCGAGGCCGGGCTATGCCCGGTCGAGGTAAGAGGGCTCCGGGGAGGACAGCGCGAGCACCGCGAGCAGCCGGTCCCCCCGGACACCATCAGGCCCCGAACTGCCTCAAATGATGGTCGAAGTGCTTGTAGATCAGCTGGCCCCACTGGGGGCCGCTGAGCCGCCCGAAGAAGGGGTGGACCATGCCCTCGGTCTTCGCGGCGCCAAGCTGGACCACGCGGTCGATCAGGGTGGCCAACCGGGCCCGCTCGGCCTCGAAGTCGCGGGCATCGGCCACCACATAGATCGGGTCGGTGGGGGAGTTGCGGCGGAAGGGCTTGTCCCCGAAGATCTGGCCACGAATCAGGGGCGTGATCAACTTGCCGAGGAAGACCTGTTTCACCGGACGCTCACCCAGGAGATCGCCCAGGGCGATGGCGCAGTGCCTCAGCATCTGGGCGGGATCCATCTTCCCCCATTGGCGCGGGGCATCCGGCCCCAGCTCCGCAATCCGGCGAGCCAGGGCGTCCCGGTCCGTCGGGTTGAACAACGAATGCATCGATCACCTCCTGCCCATCCACGATTACACAGGCTCGAAGCCCTCGTCCCGCAGGAAGTCCCGGGCATCTTCCGGATCGCCGAAGCGGGCGACGACGGTGTCGCCCTCGTTGACATCCCCGTCCAGGGCATCGAGGCTGTTCCGCTCGCGGATGACGCAAGCGCCGCCGATTTCATCCAGCCCGAACTGCACCAACTCCCGGATGCCCCCATGCTCATCCCGCCAAAGTTCCACATGCAGGTCCGTACCCATCGGCTCCTCCTTCCCTTTTCCGCTGCGCGGAAAAGTTAGGTCTTTTCGAAGAACAGCACCACCATGCCGAAACCCACCCGGTCGCCGTGCTTCAGTTCCCGGGGCTCGCCCGGCAGGATCCGCTCACCGCGCACGAAGGTGCCGTTGGCCACGCCGGGCTCCTCCAGCAGGAAGTAGCGGCCGTGCTCGCAGAGAATGCGCGCATGGCGCCGGGAGACACTCAGGTTGTGGTCCTCCTCCGAGAGGTCGATGTCGGGGTGGACGCCGGTGGTGGGGTCGAACCGGCCGATGAGCGACCCATGGGACAGGATCGGGTGGGGCTTGCCGCCCAGCACGGAGATGAGGTTCGCCACCGGGCCACCAGGGGCCTTCTGTGGCCGCTGGGCGTCCAGGGCCTCCAGGCGCTCGCCCACTTCCCGGTGCCGCTGGGCCAGCCGCTGCATCATCTTCACGGAGACTTCCGGGTTCTGGCGGATCATGCGCAGGAAGGTGCCGCGGTTGATGGCGATGAGGTCCGAGTCCTCCAGGGCCAGGGCCGTGTGCTGACGGGGAAGGGCCTCCAGCAGGCTGCCCTCACCGAAGAAGTCCCCCTTGGACAGCTCTTCCGCCCAATCGCCCTTGGGCTCCTCTGAGACATAGAGCCGGACCTTGCCCGCCAGGATGATGTACATCTGCTGGGACATCTCCCCCTTGCGGAAGACGATCTCGCCCTCGCGGAAGCGCAGCTTGCTTTGATCGATGAAGCTGGGTTCAGCCATGAAGGTCCCGGGGAGTGTCCTAGGTTACCCCATGCCCCCGGGCGGGTGAACCTCAGCCCTTCATCGCACCGGTAAAGGTCCGGGCCAGCAGGCCTTCCAGAAGCCGGGCCTCGGCCCCGGAAAAACCCTCAGGATGGGGGGAATCCAGGTCCAGCACCGCCTCCAGGCGCCCCCCGATCATGACTGGGATCACGAGTTCGCTGCGGGTGGCGTCGTCGCAGGCGATGTGGCCTGGGAAGGCGTGGACATCCGGAACCAGCTGGGTGGTGGCGGTGCGCGCGCAGGCCCCGCAGACGCCCCTCTCGAAGGCGATGCGCAGGCAGCCCATGCCCCCCTGGTAAGGACCCACGGCCAGCATCCCCTCGGCGACTCGCCGATAGAAACCGCACCAGTTGGTCTGGGGAAGGGCCTCCCACAGGAGGCAGGCCAGGGTGGCCTCCAGCGCGACCTCGCCGGTCTCCCCCGCCACCGCGGCCAGGATTTGGGGAAGGGCTGCTTCGAGGCGGGCCACCCGCTCTGTCTGGGGCAGCAGAACGCCCCGCGCCACCTTCTCCAGCAGGATGCCCTCGCTCATGCCTGTCCCTCCGCTAACCTGGATCCATGTCCATTCTGCGCCATCTGGCAGCTCCGCTCGCCCCTTTGTACGGGAGGGTGGTGCGCGCACGGAACCGCAGCTTCGATGCCCACCCCGAGCGGGCCGGGCGGGCGGGGGTGCCCGTGGTGTCCGTGGGCAACCTCAGCGCCGGCGGCACCGGCAAGACCCCCCTGACCTTGTTTCTGGCCGAGGGCCTGGAGGCGGCGGGGTGGGCCAATGCCGTGCTCTCCCGGGGCTACGGCGGGCGTCGGGACATCGATCCCATGAGCGTCGAGGCGGATTCCGATCCCCGGCAGACCGGGGACGAACCCCTGCTCATGGCCCGGCGCCTGGATCCGGGTCGCGTGGTCGTGGGGCGCAAGCGTCATGCGGCCGCCCTCCGGGCCCTGGCTCAGAGGCCGGGGCTGCGCTGCCTCCTGCTGGACGATGGCTTCCAGCACCGGGCCCTCCATCGCGACCTGGATCTGCTGGTGCTGGACGGTGTGCGTCTCTGGGGTGATGGCCGCATGCTGCCCCTGGGCGACCTCCGCGAGCCCATGGACAGTGCCCGCCGGGCCCATGCGCTGGTGGTCACACGGGCGGGCCGCGTGAAGGATCGAGCTGCGGTGGAGGCCTGGTGGTCCCGCTACGGTGGCGGTCCCATCTTCTGGGTGGATTTCACCCTCGGCGCCCTCCGTGCGTGGGGGACGGAAACCCGGTTCCCCCTGCCCGGCCCCGCCCCGGTGGCCGGTCCCGCCTATGCCTGGTGCGGCCTCGGCCATCCCGAGGCCTTTTATGCCGACCTGCTGGTGGCCGGGGTGGCCTGGGTGGGCTCCCGCAGCTTTCCCGACCACCGAGGTCCCTCGCCCGCCGAACTGGCGCGGCTTCAGGATCAGGCGCGAACGGAAGGTGCCGCCTGGCTCGTGTGCACCGAGAAGGACGCGGTCAAGCTCGGCCAGGCCCACGCCCGGGCCCTCGGGATGCCGCTGTTCATCGCCGAGCAGCGCGTGGCGGGCGGCGAGGATCTGCTGGCCTGGGTGCGCACCAGACTCGAGACCCTCCAGCCCAGGTAGGTGGTCGCGCCTTGCCACGGGCGTGGAAGGAACCGGCGCGCCTTCCCAGGGCGGGCGGGGGCCGCTATGCTTGCGGCCACCAAGCCACTCCAACCTGATCTCCCCCCGGGAGGACCCATGCTGAAGAAGACCTTCTTCGTCTCACTTTTGACCGCCGCCTTCGGCCTGCAGGCTGCGGGTGGAGACACCGTCAAGATCGCCCTCACCGGCCCCTTCAGCGGGGGCTCGGCGCCCATGGGCACCTCTGCGCGGGACGGCTCCAAGCTCGCCATCGCCGAGATCAATGCCGCCGGAGGCATCCAGGTGGGCGGCAAGAAGATGAAGATCGAGATCATCGAGCGCGACGACGAGGCCAAGAACGAGCGGGGCGCCCTCATCGCCCAGGAACTGGCCGCCATGAGCGACCTGACGGGCGTCATCGGCACCGTGAACACCGGCGTCTGCATGGCGGGTGACAAGCACCTCCAGGAGAAGGGCATCACCAAGATCATCTGCCCCGCAGCCGGATCGGCCTCCATGACCCAGTGGAGCAAGGCCGGCGTGAAGGACTGCTCCATCTTCCGCTTCGCCGCCCACGACGGCATCCAGGCGGCCATGGTCGTGGAGGAGGCCATCAACCGCAAGTTCACCAAGGTGGCCGTGGTCTACGACTCCACCAACTACGGCGTGTCCGGCCGCGACGACATGCTGGACCAGATCAAGAAGCAGGGCAACAAGCTCACCGTGGTGGCCCAGGAGAAGTTCAACATCGGCGACAAGGACATGACCGCCCAGCTGCTGCGGGCGAAGTCCGCGGGCGCCCAGGCCATTCTCATCTGGGGCATCGGACCTGAGCTGGCGGCCATTTCCAACGGCCAGGCCAAGATCGGCATGAAGGCCCCCCTCATCGGCGGCTGGACGCTCTCCATGTCCAACTACATCGACAACGCCGGCAAGAACGGCAACGGCACGCTGATGCCGCAGACCTTCATCGAGGAGCCCATCACCCCCAAGGCGAAGAGCTTCATCGACGGCTACCACAAGACCTTCAAGGTGGGCCGCATCCCCTCGCCCGTGGCCGCCGCCCAGGGCTATGACGCCGTCTACCTCATGGCCGCCGCCGTCAAGCAGGCCGGCTCCACCGACACCCGCAAGGTCAAGGAGGCCCTGGAGGATCTGAAGGAGCCCGTGGTGGGCGTCATCGCCACCTGGAACCACCCCTACACCAAGTGGGATCCTGCGGATGTGACCACCCACGAGGCCTTCCGCCGTGAACAGACCGTCATGGGCATGGTGAAGGATGGCCGCGTGGTCTTCGGCAACGAGGCCGACCGCGAGCGCCTTCGCAAGTCCGCCATGACGGCCACGCCCGCCAAGGTCAAAGGCAAGGCCAAGACCAAGTAGCTTCCGCACCCGCGAACCGGGGGGCTTCGGCCCCCCGCTTTTTCCCTCCTCTCCTTTCGAGGCAGGCCCGCATGAATGCCCAGATCATCGGACAGATGGCCGTGAGCGGCGCCCTGATGGGCCTGGTCTACGCGCTCATCGCCTACGGCTTCCAGCTCACCTACGCCACCAGCAAGAGCATCAACTTCGGCCAGGGCGAGCTGGTGATGGTGTCGGCCTTCTTCAGCCTCACCCTCACGAACCTCGGTCTGCCCTACTGGCTGATGATCCCCGGCGGCCTGCTCTTCGGCGCCGTGCTCGGCCTGGTGGTCGAGCGGGCCGGCGTGCGGCTCGCGCTCGAGCAGAAGAGCGAAGGCTGGATCCTACTCAGCATCATCATCGGCCTCTTCTTCTTCTCGGCGGCCGAGAACATCTGGGGCCGCGATGACCGGCCCTTCCCCACCCCCATCTCGGCGGATCCCATCCATGTGCTAGGCGTGGATGTCACGCGGCTGGAGCTGTCCGTGGCCGTGGGTGTGCTGGCCATCATGGGCGCCATCGAGCTCTTCAAGCGCCGCACCCTCCTGGGCAAGGCCTTCGAGGCCGTGTCCGCGGACCGCGACGCCGCCGAGCTGATGGGCATCTCCGCCACCCGAACGGTGATGCTCTCCTACGGACTGTCCGGCGCCGTGGCGGCCCTGGCGGGCATCCTCGTCTCCCCCATCACCACGGTGGGGCCGACCATGGCCTCGGCGCTGATCCTCAAGGCCTTCTCTGTGGCCGTGGTGGCCGGCCTGGATTCGGGCTTCGGCGTGGTCCTCATCGGCATGTTCCTGGGTGCGCTGGAAAGCCTGGCCAGCTTCTACCTGGGCAGCGGCTGGCGCGAGGCGCCCGGTCTCGTCCTGCTGATCCTCGCCCTGGCGGTGCGGCCCACGGGCGTGTTCGGCAAAGCCACCATCCGGAAGGTGTGACGATGAAGCGCATCCTCCTCCTCCGCGGCGCCGAGCTCATCGTCTTCGCCCTGCTGGCCACCATCCCCCTGCTGGTGGTGAACCCCTACGCCCTGGGCCTCCTCACCCTGCTGGCCATCTACGGCATCCTGCTCATCGGCCTCGATGTGACCGTGGGCTACCTCGGCCAGGTGAACCTCGCCCATGTGGCCTTTCTGGGCCTGGGCGCCTACACCGCCGGGCTCGTCGTCACCAAGCTGGGCCTCGGCATGGCGCCGGCGCTGCTGGCCGCCATGGCCGTGGGGCTGCTCCTGGGCGGCCTGCTGGCCCTGCCGGCCCTGCGCCTGGAAGGCCCCCAGTTCGCCCTGGCCACCCTCAGCTTCGCGGCCCTCAGCACCACGGCGCTCAACGAGCTGGAAAGCCTTACGGGCGGCGCCCAGGGCCTGAGCCTGACTCGCCCTCCCGTTTTGGGCCACGCCCTCACGCCCCCCCTCTTCTACTGGCTCTGCATGGCCCTGCTGGCCGTGGTGTGGATGCTCATGCGCAACCTGCTGGCTTCGCAGTGGGGCCGGGCCTTCGAGGCCCTGCGTGACAGCCCCATCGCCACCGATGCCATGGGGGTGGGCACCTACCGCCACAAGGTGGCGGCCTTTGCCCTGGGGTCGGGCCTGGGCGGCCTGGCGGGCGGGCTCTACGCCTTCAACTTCCAGTACCTCCAGCCCCAGAGCTTCGTCTACGACCTGATGATCATCCTGCTGCTGGGCGTGGTCTTGGGTGGCCGCAAGAGCCTCTGGGGCGCCTTCGTGGGCGCCTCCGTCATCGTCCTGCTGCCCAACCTGCTCTCCAACCGCCTGCTCTTCCAGGTGTTCTCGGGCCTGGGCTTTGCCATGGCCCTGGCGGCGGGCCTGCGGGGCCTCATCAAGAAGACCACGCGTCCCTTCCAGGCCCTGGCCCCCGTGGCGGCCATGGGGTTGCTTGTGGTGGGCGGGTTCTTCGTGGAGAACACCGAGGACTGGCGCAAGGCCATCTTCGCGCTGATGCTCTTCTCCGTGGTGGTGGGCCTGCCCGAAGGTCTCATGGGCTTTCTCGCCATCTTCCTGGCGAAGCTCTTCCGGGTTCCCCACGCCCCCCTGCCCGAGCCTTCGGACATCGAGGCCATCCTGCCGCCCCGCCCGGCCGATGGCGCACCCTTGCTGGTGCTGGAAGACCTCCGGCGCCACTTCGGCGGCGTGAAGGCCGTGGATGGCCTCTCCATGGCCATCAAGTCCGGCAGCATCCACGGCCTCATCGGACCCAACGGCTCCGGCAAGAGCACCGTGGTCAATGTCATCTCCGGGCTCTACACGCCCAGTGCAGGTCGCATCCTGCTTCGCGGGACGGCGCTGCCCTCGGGCAGCCTCTTCCGGGTATCGAAGTCCGGCGTCGCCCGGACCTTCCAGAATCTCCAGCTCTTCGCGGAGCTGACCGCCCTCGAAAATGTCATGGTGGCGCTCCGGGGGGTGTACCGCAGCCCCCTGCCCCTGGTGCTGCTGGGGCTCGCCCGGGGCGAGGAGCGGCAAGCCCAGGCCGATGCCCTCTGCCTCCTGGACCGGGTCGGCCTGAAAGATCAAGCCCTCACCCGGGCCAAGGACCTGACCTACGGCGCCCAGCGTTTCCTGGAGGTGGCCCGGGCCCTGGCGCGCAAGCCGGACCTGCTCATCCTGGACGAACCCGCCGCGGGCCTGGCCCATCCCGATGTGGTCCAGCTGATCGAGATCATCAAGCGGATCCACAAGCGCGGCATCAGCATCCTCCTCATCGAGCACCACATGGATGTCGTGAGCGAGCTCTGCGACACCGTGACCGTGCTCGACGGCGGCCGGGTCATCGCCGAGGGCACGCCCGACGAGGTGAAGCGCCACCCGAAGGTGGTGGAGGCCTACCTGGGCCAGCCCCCGCAACCCGAGACCGACACTGACACTGCGGCCGGCGCCGAGCCGCTGCCCGCCTGAAGGAGCGATCCATGCTGCAAGTGGAAGATCTCCATGCGGGCTACGGCGCCAGCGAAGTGCTGACGGGGGCCACGCTCTCGGTGAAAAAGGGCACCCTCGTGGCGCTCATCGGCGCCAACGGCGCGGGCAAGACCACCACCATGCGCACCATCTCCGGGGGCCTCAAGCCGGGCCGGGGCCGCGTGGTGCTCGACGGCCAGGAGGTGCAGGGCCTGGATGCCTCCCGCATCGCCCGCCTGGGCCTCGCCCACGCCCCCGAGGGCCGGAAGGTCTTCGGCCCGCTCTCCGTGGAGGACAACCTCCTCCTGGGCGCCTACAGCCGCCTGCCGCGGTTCTTCGGCTACCGGGCCAGGGCCCGAGGCGATCTGGATCGCGTCTACGACCTGTTCCCCCGGCTGCGGGACCGGACGCGGCAGGCCGCCGGCACCCTCTCCGGTGGGGAACAGCAGATGCTGGCCATCGGCCGCGCCCTCATGGCCCGTCCCAAGGTGATGCTGCTGGATGAGCCCTCCATGGGCCTCGCACCGGTCATCGTTCAGGAAGTCTTCCGCACCATCCGCCGCCTCAAGGAAGAGGGCATCACCCTCCTCCTCGTGGAGCAGTTCGCCAAGAGCGCCCTCGAGGTCGCCGACTACGCCTATGTCATGGAACGCGGGCGCATCGTCGTCGAGGGCACCCCGGATGAGCTGAGCCGGAACGAGCGCGTGATCGCGGCCTACCTCGGCTGAGCCTGGACTGGCCCCACCCGGGGCCTTTGCGGTAGGATGATGGCCTGCCGCGGGCGTAGTTCAGTGGTAGAACGCAAGCTTCCCAAGCTTGATGTCGTGGGTTCAATCCCCATCGCCCGCTCCAATAGAATCAGCCACTTACTAGTGGCTGATTTGCGTCAAGGGGTGACTGTTCTACTCATCGTCTACTCCGAAGGGGTGTTTGCCCCCCGGCGGGTGGCCCTACTTTCCTCTTCTTTCTTCCTTCACTTTTGAAATGTAGGAGAACCGTCCAGACCGTCCGCAATGTCCAGAATGTAGCGTTGGTGCGGTTCTAGGCCTGGACGCTTGTGTTTTGAGAGTGTCCAGAACCGTCCAGAAGAGTGTCCAGCGCTCATTCCTTAGATGGCGCAGATTCAGTATTGGCGCGGTTCTTCGATGCGCCTATACTTTCAAAAGGCGGACAAACCCCATGTTCCGCCCCTCTCGAACCCCGCTCCCCGGCGGGGTTTTTCGTTTGGGCGTAGCGGGGATGCCATGGTCTAGGCAATCGGCGGTAGGATTCCCCCATCACACGGGATTCAGATGGGAATGTTTGGGGCCCTCTTCAAAGCGTTGACTAAGCCCAATCGGAGGCCCGCAGTCAAAAATAATTCTGCGCGACTCCTCCTATCCGAGCGCGATATTGAGATCGTGAGGATGACAGCCCAGCGCATGGTGGATGTTGTAAACGAATCACTCCGAATCGCTGCTACATCAAAGAACAAGGCCACTCGACTCTCCCGTATTGGGGTCGCACGAAAAACACTGGCTCGGCTTCGTGCACAGCAGGCGAAATTCCCGGTGATTCAAATTTTCTCAAGCCTCCAGGTTGAAACGGACCTAATGCGCTTGGAGTCAGAGGCACTGGCGATGCCCGACCCTCCGCCAAAGAAGACAAGAGCCAAGAGAAAGCCTCTCGGATAATCCCAAAACTATTGGCATCGCGGGCCCATGTCCCCCGTGGAAAACCCCCGCTTCGGGGTGAGCCCTGAGCCCTTCAATGGGTGCTGCGTTCTGTGGGCAGCTAGGTGGCTAACGATGTGTTTGCCAGGAAGTCACCCGGTCCCCGTTGAAATAAATGTATTCGCCCAACCCATAGATCCACTGTTGGGTGAACCCCTGGGCGCTAACAGTCGTGACCACAGAATTGGGATGTCCCCAGGAGAGTAGGACCTGCTCTTTCGTGAGCCCCAGCTTGATCTTCCGATCCAACAGCAGCTTTTGAATGCCCCTTGGCTGTTTTTTGATGAGGGTTTGCCGTTCGGCTTCTGCCCTCTTTGCCTCGAGGGCGGCCTTCCTTGACTCAATCGCTTCGGGCTTAATCTTGGTGCCGACAATACGAATCTTTGCTGCGCCAGTCCACTTCGCTACATCAGCCTCTTCGCCCCTGACCCACCAGCTCCCTTTCTCCAACGGAAGGTCAATCTCCACCTTGGGAAGATCTACCCAAGAATCTGCCCCAGTAGCGATGGAAGCTACTACGGTGATTGATTTGTATTCGTGAAGGGTGGGGCCGAATATAACCGAATAAAACTCACACGCTTTGGTGCTTAGTTTGTCCGTTTTTGAAATTTCAATCCGGATTCCATCCTTTTCATCAAACGCCATGGGCTGTTGAGTTTGTGTGATGAGTAGCGCTATCGCAATTAAGTTCCTCATGCCACCCCCTCATGCGCCCGGAGACGAGTGCTTTTGATTTGTATCTTCAGTCTACGCTCACCGATTGGTCATGAATTGACCAATTCGAACCTCTAGGCGGATGTGACGGCCTTCCGGATGTAGATCATTACCGCTCCGCGATCCTTGAACCTTGGCTCCACGGTGACAGGCTCCCCGTCCTTCCGCTGATAGGTAGCGCCGAATCGCCCTCGGATCCGGCTCACCTTGACCCGGTAGGACACGCCACCACCCTCCAGGTCCACCACGGGGTAGTCCTCATCCACAAGGGCATCCCGAACCTTCCAGACGGCTACTAGCAACGCTATTGCCCAGGCGATGGTCAACGCCGAAGCGATGAAGGCCACAAAAATGAGATTGTCCGACATGTCTACCTCCAGATTGCATTCATCATGCCTAGAAATTCAGGGGGTGGAATGCGGCCACCCGGCGAATCAGGGGCAATTGATCCCAGGTTGCGTAGCCCAGCGCGTCCACCAAATGGTCAAGCCCAAGGCCCTTGTCAGGAACATTCGTTCCCTCTTTGTAGGTCAGGCCTTCAAGGCATCGAATCAGTGAACGACAGCGGGGGTGGATGAACAACTTTGAGTCCCCCGCGGCGTTCTTGAATGCTGCATTCACACAGTTCACCCGATCCACCACCATGGGGGCCTTGTCAGGTGCGATCACCTGAAATCCCGCGGCCCTAAGTAGGCTGAAGTCGGTCTGACCTACCGGAGCACTCGTCTTCCGCGCGTTCCCGCTTGGGTCGGGGTAGGCATGGATTCGTCGCTTGGGGTAGCGCCTCAGCAGTTCGTCGGCCATTAGCTGAGTGTTGCCGTTGTTGATCTCCAGTTCGTCCAGGATGTGGAATTGATCCCCTGCCCTCACGCCGATCACGGCAGACATTGGGGCGATGTTGAAGTCGCAGCCCACTAGAAGCGTCCCGTTTGTGTCCGCCAGGTCCGCCCTCACATTGACCTTGCGGTCGAAGTTCTGATAGACGAGCCCACCAAGGCACTCAAACGAGGCTAGGAACTCTTGCTTGAAGGTCCGCTCATCCATCTCCGCCCGAGCCGCTTCCAGCTCTTCTAGGGGCACCCTGCCCCCGTCCGCGGTGGTGAACTGCCAGGCCTCCCAATTGTCCCGGGCCTGCGCTGCGTTCCAGAGGTCGTAGAGGCAGTTGAAACCCTTGGGTGTGCCCATGAACAAGGCGGAACCTTGGCGGTCCGCTAGAGCGGGTCTGATGACCTCGTTCCAAGCCTCCATGCCCGTGTCCTGAAACTCGTCTAGGACCACGGCATCCAACCCCACGCCGCGGAGGGAGTCTGGATTGTCGGCACCCCGCAAAGCAATGACACAGCCGTTCTGCAACTCAATGGACAGGTCGGTTTCATCGGTGCGGAGTTCCCACCCCACAGGCAAAAGGTTCTTCAAGAGCCGCCACGCGATCTGTTTTGACTGGCGATAGGTGGGCGAAACATACCAGAGCACAAGGCCCTTGGATGCTGGATCGCAGGCCATCTTGAGGAGGTAGGTCAGAGCGACATGAGTCTTCCCAAACCGCCTCCCCGCCACCACCACCCTGAATCGAGCCGAAGACTGGAAGATTTTCGCTTGAGCCGGGGTTAGTGTGATTCCCGCTTGTAATCCGTTCTGACCCTTTTGCGGATTCTTACTAGTCTTGTTGGATCTCAGTCGCATTATGAAACCGCCGTGTCTCTAAACCTTGACATTCAACTGTTTAGGAAAATTTTTCGAGGTGACAGAATTGCCGTTATCGAAAGCTGAGGGGGTAATATCCCTGGGTTCCGTCTCAATTGGAACGGAGATTATCAACGGCGCGGGCAATACAAACTCATTTTCGACCTCTACCCGATCACGCCATCCCGCACGGTTTTTCAGGTAGAAGATCGCCGCGGAGGTGTTGCCTTTGATGGCCTGCTGATACAGCGCATTCGTGATGACAGCGATGCCGCGAGCCTGCCCCGCCTTTATCGCATCGTCCAATTCGGCTGATTCTTTCCGGCGCCGTGTGAGGGTGGCGACATTGATCCCAATCGCATCACAGATCTGCTGATGTGATAACCCTTTTGCGGCTAAGGCTTGAACGACCTTTGCGTTGATCACCATTTTCGCAGGCCCCGGCTTCCCTGGAGGTCGAACCTCGCGGGTCACAGGCGGCTGGGATTTGGGTTTGGTCATCCCTTAGTTCCTCGCCAATCGCTCCCTGTAGCGGGATTCCCGGGTGGCCCATTTATCGGAAGAGTCGGTTTCAGAGTGCGTGTGTCGTTACTTTGAAGCGTTGCTAGGTCCATCGTGTTTGCCCTTGTGCAAGGATTGAGTCTCTTCTCATCTGGACCTTTTCCGTTCGTCGCCCTTTTTGCACCGTTCGGGAGGTATTGCCGGTGTTCCTCAGTGATTCGGCGTAGGGTGCCCCTGGACTTCCAGGAGGCGAGAATGAATTTGGAACAGAAGCTTCAGGTAATGCAGGCTGCGTCAGTGGTGTTTGCCTCGCGGATTGCGGCGCGTGCGGCCATGGCGGCCACTGGAAAGGCTTTGGGAATTCAGCCACCCTCAGACGATGAGATCCTGAAACAAAGCGTTGAATTGGTGCTTCGCGGACTCGGGAATAGAGACCTGTGGCCGAAGTCGGACAGCCCTGCGTTTCATTCGATGAACTTCTGATTTCCCGGTTCGTCATAGACATTCGGTAAGGACGAATAGCTTCCATGTCACCAGAGGCCAGTTTCCGGGCTTCTAGCAGGGCATGGTGGGCATGGGTTCTAGGCATGGTCATCGCGGCATCAATCCTATTCAGCCTTCGCCCACATCCACGGGATCGAATCCCCGTTGCCATGCTGGGCTCCGTCATCGGCGGTGCCGCAAACCTCCATGTCGAATCCGCCAACCTGCCAGGTGTGGCGGGCAATGCCTCCCGGTTCACCGCCTGCGGCGTCAATGCCTAAGCTGATTACATGCCCACCAATCCGCATGGTCCCGTAGAGCACTGGCACGGCACCACCCTGGCCTGTGGTCAAGGTTGGGCCAGAGAATGAGAAGGTTTCCTCGTTTTTCGATCCGTCCAGCCCTGCGTTGGCAACATGGGGCGTGGTAGCAAGCAATCCCGCCACACCACCCAGCACCATTGCTATTCCCATGTTGGACAGGGCGGATAGCCCCCAGGCACCTGCGGAGCCAATAGCGGCCCAGCCCATGGGGTTCCAAATGGCAAGGCCGATCATGGCCGCGCCAAGTAGGATCTTTCCGAAGTCGTCACTACCGGCACCCGCAACGACTGGAACGATCTTGATCACATCAGTCCTGCCGACAGGGGCGAGGCAACCTTTCTCATCTAGCGCTTCCTCGCTTCGCAGGACACGGAATGGATGGTCAAGGCGCGCCCGAAGGTAGGCGTCAAATCCGGGCCTAGTGATGCACAGGGCACGGATGGCCTCGGCAGGTGAGTTCACGGCGAGGTCGTGCCGCTTGCCGAATTTCTTACGCATATCCCCGTAGAGAATGACCGGGATTGTTCGTTGGGCCTCACTCATAAACAAACTCCGCGTATCCGGGTTTCTTGTCCGCAGCGGCTTCAAGTTCCCGCCAGTTCACAGGGCGCTGGTATCCCGGCTCCGCTTCGATGGGCCATTGGATGGGCTGATCATCGGGCCTCCAGTGGCGCACGATGACAAACTCCACATCCCCAGGGTGGCGCGTGTATTCAGGGCTCACGCGCTCTCCCTCGAACACGACTAGGCACCGCCCACCCGCAGGAAGGTTCCGGATAGCCTTCTGGAGCTTTTGATCCTGGGAGAGTGGGCGTTTCTGGAATGGGAACTTCATCGGATCACCAGCAGGCAGGCCAGCATCCAAACGGCTAGTGCAGCGGTGCCGAGGATCAGTCGCCAGGGGTTATCGGTTCGGACATGGCGCATTAGCGGGCCTGGGTGGGGTCGTTAAGCTGGGCAAGGTAGGCAGGGCCTTCCTCGATGCCAACGAATCGGGCCGATCCAGTCAGGGTGTCGAAGATGCCGTAGCTTCCGGGCTGGGCTTCGATCCGCTGGAACCGGGCGCTAGGTTCGGTCCGTTCAGCTTCCGCAGCGGCAAGGGCAGCGGCAGGCGTTCTCAGCAATCGCTCGCGACGATCAAACTTGGCTCGCTCATAGTCACCAGCGGCCCGGATCAGCAACATTTCGTTGGTGTAGTTTCGAGCCTCGCCTTTCGCATCACTGAAGGCCAAATCCGCCTCCAGATAAGCCACCTTGGCGCGATAGAAGGATTCCATCGTGGATTCCTGGCCCGTAAGATCCAGCGCATCAAACCGGATGCCTCGGATCTTGTCAGTCCACGCGGGAAGCGGCGAACCGTTGGCATCGAGGCGGCCCAGCGAGAGGGCGTAAAGGCGCTCCCAATCCTTCCCGACTGCGGCATCTTCCAGAGCAGCCTGGAGGGCGGAGGGGTCAGCCTCCAGGGCCTCAGCCTCTTCGCGGAGCAGGCTCAGCACGGCGGCTCGCTCCTGGGTCGCACCATCGGGCATCGCAGCGAGGCGGAGCACCTGACCAAGATTCGACCAGGCTTCCTCTTCCAGCTTCAGGTCGGACTGAAGGATTTCAACCTGGGCGTGAAGGGCCTGGATCGCCGGGAATCCGCCCACCTTGGCGAGTTCGTCGGTAATCCAATCCATGGTCCGGCCTTCTGCATTCTTGATTGCGGCGATCTTGTCTACACGGGCCTGCACTTCACTGACGAGGCGGCTAGAAGTGCTTACGAGGCGGGTGGAAAGATCCTGAATTTGTCCTGCGGTGCGCATAGTGTGCGACCTCCTATTCATCAAGCCTCGGTCGCGCTTGTCGCCGTAGCGGTTCACTGCGCGACAGAATTTTTAAGCGGCCTGTTTAGATCGCAGTTTGTAAACCGTTCCCCGGTGGCACCCCACCCGGCGGGCGACCATGGCTGGGCGAACCCCTTGTTTCAGCAGCTCCAGAATCCGTGCCCGGTTGTTCGGGCGGATCTTCTGATCCATAGGCGGGACACGATGCCCGGCCAGCGTTTCACGGGACACGGTAAAGGCCAGAATCGCAAGAATGGGTGCCCGATCCTCTTCACCGGGCATTGCCGCCACGAATTCGGCCCGCATGCGTTCCATCAGGTGATCGAGAATCGCACTCATGCGGCACCCCGCAGGCTGGGCATGGGCACCTTGAACCCGGCGTCAGTAAGGCCTTGATACACATCCTGCACACTGAAGGCCACGATGCAGACATTCCCGCGCCTGCGCTGGTCCTCCAGCCAAGCCACCTGTTTGTCTGAGAGCTTCCCGCCCTGCGCCTTGCATTCGACATGGACGGCCCGTGGATCGCCGTGGAGTTCGACTGTTATGTCTGCCTGCCCTGGGGTGCCAAATCGAACAGGGCGGCGATGCCCCGCCATGACCATGCCCACAGAGTTCCGGATGACAGTCCCGAGGTTGCAGGCCATCAGATAGGCCATCACTTCCTTGAGCACCACTGATTCCGGGGTCTGCCTCTTGGAGGGCGGGGTCATGACGCAAGCCCAAAGAATGTTTCCATGGCCCTAGCTTCGGCATCATGGCGGGCATACCCGCGGTCAAAGTGCAGGGTGTCGGCCTGGGGCTGGATCTCATCCAATGGCGCTATGCCGATGTAGCGAGTCCTAGAAGGCGTGTTATCCCGAAGGCCAAGGTGAACGATCCACCGATCTTCCCTGAGCGCTGGGGCAAGCCGTCGAAGCTTGCCCACAAGCCCTGTCGGGGTGGCAGGCCAAGTCGAATCTGGAGCACCCGCTGGGCGTAGCTTGTTCATCGCCTTTAGAAGGTCTGAAGCGCTACCCTTCCATCGCTTCGTGGGCTCAAGAACGAGGAGGAGCACCTGGGCCACGGGGTCAGATTCCAGAACATTGTGGACGGCCTCGGCACGGGCCTCGTCAAAGTAAGCCTTGAAGGTCCCTGGAGCCCACGGCATATCGGGCTCAGCAGCGAGGGCAAGGCGATAAAAGTCCGCCATGCGAGGGCGTTCCTCAATCTTCACCGAATCCCAGCGCCGCAGCGCCCCCACCAATACATCCAGGAGCGCTCCTAGAATCCCCGGGCGGGCCTTCTCGTAGGCTGCGAGGAACTCTGCCTCCTCACGGCGTTCCGAGGGATCAATGCGCAACAAGTGAACAGGGACGGCACGGTCTTGTAGGTCCGCGCGGTTCACAACATCCACAATGGAATTGAGAATCACGGGGCGCCGGGCGGAAAAGATAGCCTCTTCGCGGTTGGCGTAGAGTTGGCGCGTGGCGAAACTGGCACCCGTTGAGAGTCGGCACAACCCGTCCGCCAGGTCCGCGGAGATTTTGGAAAGGTTATCGAAACTCATGATCCAGGTGTTATCCGCGGCCACCGCCAAGTCCCGGTCCGTCTTCGGGGCAGAGCGCAGAGAACCGCTACGCGGATCCACAAGGCCCTGGGTTGCCCGGGTCATGCTCGATTTAGCTGATCCGTGCTCCCCCCCCACCACTAATACGGGCTGGGGTCCCCTGTCTGTCATGGCGCTCACAATCCAGGTAACGGTCATGACATGCCCGGGTTCGTCGGTGTGGATGAACTCCCTAAGGTCCGACAGGGATCCACCACGAACAGGAACGGGAAGTGCTCCGGTCCCGGAAGGGCGGCGAAACCGGACAGGTGCTTGTTCACCAGGGATCACCCTCCAACCCTTCCCGGTGATCTCCAGCACTCGCCATTCATCGTCTGCGAGGTCCAGATAGATCCGGTCCCCTAAGTCCGCCACTCGAATATGGACAGGGATCCTGGGGCCATCGTGGATCGCGTGTGCCTCCAGGCTGTCCAGAGCCCCGTCTAGGTCCTGCTTCGATAGAGCCTCACCCGCCATTCGGTATACGAGGCCACTAAGCCACATCCGGCCCGCAGTGGTCCGCAGCTCCACATGTTCTGTATGCCCATTCCGCTTGTAGCTAACGAACCCCTGGGGGGGGCCATCGCCCTGGGTATGCCAGAACTCTCCGGAAGTGCGGGCCAGGGTTACCGCCTTCTGACGCGCGGATTCTTTGGCCCGGGCTTCCCCCTGCGGAACTTCGATTTTCTTTTTCCTCACGGCTTCCCCCAAGCCCATTCGATCAAATCCCGAAGCCCCATATGCTGATGCCCACTGTGTTTGCACTTGAAGGTGGGCCAGGTGCCCGGCGTGTGGATTAACACGGCGCTGTCATCGTCCACACCTCCTGAGTGCTCGCTGGCCCATGGGCACCGCGCGCGGCGCTTGGTCCCGTCTTTGAATGGTCGGGGCGGGCCGACCTTCACCCCGCGGGCCTCCAGAATCGGAACGAGATCTAGGTGCATGAAATCCACCGGGCGCCCGTCCACGCGGTAGGCCTGGAACCAGCGCTCCCCGCGGCTCCATTCGGCCACCCGAGATTCCATTACCTCCGCCTGCCACGGGGCCAGGGCGGGCGCCCAGGATGCGGGCAGCTCGTCGGGAGAAATGTATAGGTGGGTTCCGGAAGTTCGGGACCTACGGATCGCCTCCGGTGTGGGACTTCCAGGCAAGAAGGCCAGGGCAGCGGGGTTATGCAACACCGGGAGGTCAAGCCCCCGGCGGAACACAGCCAAGCCACAGGCCCCCAATGCGAAATCCGCGGCCCGTTCCCAAAGATCGATGGGCACGGGCTCAGTCAGAGGCACTACAACGCGGAACTTCTCATGCTCGGGTGTACATGACCAGGTGGTCCAGGTAACGGAGGCCACCCCGGCGCGTTCAAGGGCGGCCGTGACTTCCTCCATGGTGACGGGATCGTCTATGCAGACCTTCCGGACCTTGGGGCGCCCTGTGGGCTGGCCCGAATTAGAGTCGGCGTAGAACTCTCCGGTGGGCTCTTCTCGTGAGTTATCGAAATCCAGGATCAGCAGGGAAACCCCAAGCGCATTGTCTCTGCCCCGCGGCTTTCCTTGTGGGTAGAAGGCCCCGGAAATGGCCGGCATGGACCGCTTGGGGTCCCCGCCAGGGTTTCCGGGTTGAGGTGCGAAAGTCCGCTCCAGCGCAGCCTGGAGAGTGGGCCAGGAACCGACCCAAGGCGAGCCGATGGGGTCCCGGGCATGTTTGAAGAATGAAGCGCGAAGAGGCGCCGGGTTCATCGGGACACCTCGCCTTTCTTCTCAAGCCGTTTGACCTTGTTCATCCAGTGCTTCGCCGTTTTCATCAGCTCGGCGGCCTCAGTCATCTTCCCGTTCAATCTGACCTGGAGGACCCGGTTGAGTTCCGCGAACCGCTTGACCTCGGCGTGAGCCTGGGCCAGCCGATCATCAGCCTCAATGATTCGGAGCATGGACTGGTATTCGTCGTTGCTGGCCCGCGCCTCACTTTTCAGTTCGCGGCATTCGTCTTCCCGGTCTGAGAGAAGGGCCTGGAGCCTGCAAACCTCCTGCTCTAGCGTGGTGGTCATTGGCCCACCTCAACGGCGTCTAGCAATTCCAGGAGGAGGCGGGCTGCGGAGTCCGGATCCCCCCCAGGCTCGGCAAGCTGACCCATGGATCTGAGGCCATACGCTTGCTCCAGACCGTGGGGCAGAATCATGGCGAAACTAGCGGCTGAGGGCGTCACTGGAGCGCCTTTCCCGCGATTTCGGGGGCGGTTTCATAGGCGATGACCACGGCCCGGAGGATGAGGTCTGCGGAAGGGGACAGCCCCTCATCCGCTAGGTGCGCCGTGATCGTATTGACCACCCGTTCAAGGCGCTCGCGGTGGGCTAAAAACCTCTGCTCATAGGAGATCCCCTGGTGGTCCTCTCCCGTCGCGTCATTAGCGAAAGGCATGATGCTAAGGGCCTTCACGAGATCGAGGGCCAGTGCGCGGGGCATCATCACCAGATCCTCATCGGGCATTTCACCCCAGGATCTCCAGGCGTATCGAGGGGCAGTGTGTGGGCGAGTCATTCCATCACCTTCCCCAGGAAGGACACGCGCTTAGGAGTCACGCTGAATGCGCCAAGGAACCCGTTCGCATTGCGAAGTTCGACGCGCAGTTGACCGGATTCGTGCCGGTAGGCACGGGAAAGGCTCGCTGAGGGCTGGCAGGCGGGATCCCCGTTGCCGTCCCAGGAACGGCACCAGGCGGTGATACAGCGGGCCAGATCCTTGGGGTCGGGATCGAAGTAGATGCGGCTCATACATCCACCTCGAGGTCGAAATTAAAACCGTGGATCATCTGGAGGGTGTCCATGCCTGCCCGGAGTTCGGCGGAAGCGTGGAGGAGTAGCTCGCAGAGGCCAGGATTCCCTTCGGCCAACCTTGCAGCGATGGCGAAAAGGCGGTTGGCACGGTCGAGGTAGTTCAATGCCCCATTGGTGTTGTTGTGAACATCTTCGGGCGTCCAGCCGAGGCTGATAGCGCTCGGGAAATAGCAGGCCCAACGCTGATCGTTAGCGGCAGCTTCCTGGGTTCCCGTTTGACTTCGGCCCTGCTTCACTACCTCCACCATTTGGTCGGCAAGGTGGCGGGCTGATTCAGGAATGGGCAAACTGCCGAATTTGTAGGCCGAGGGCTTACCGGCGGGGGCGGCTTTCTTAATTCCCATGTCTGTCCCCTCTCAGTTCGCGTTCTTGCGGGCTTCCGCCCATGCTTGGAGATCCGCCAGGCAGTAAGACCGGCGGCGAGCGCTCAACATGACGCAGGGGGGGCCAATCTTGAGCTTGTGGAGGCGCTGGAGGGCTCCCTTGCTCTTCAGGCCCAGGAAGATGACCGCTTCATCGTCGGTCAGGTGACGCTGGGCCTTGGGCAGCTCCAGCGCGGGGGTGGTGGATTCGTCGGCCATGATTGGCCTCCTTTTTGAGGTGGAGGCCCTATAATTCGGGTGCCTCCTGTTAGGGGATGGTGTGGACGGGTTCGATACTTGGCGGTGTTGGCCCGTCCGCTTTGTTGCTGGTAGAAGTGATTCAAACCTCATGAAGTGAGTTTCAGCCCTTGGCGTGATTCAGTCACGGCGGCGAAGTCGCACTTTGTTTAAGGACTTCAGCTTGACGCTTTTTGATGATGTAAGACTCGCCCCAATCAACTCCAAAATATGGTGAGGTCCCAAATAGCGGATAGGGTTGAGGATCTCCATTTTTGATAATTCGAATAGCATCTCTAACGGCATCAGTCGTTGGAATTTTTTTATCTGTAGGAAGTGCAAACCTAGTAATGGTCGATACAAATTGGAAAATTGGCCCTTCGGTTGTTCTCGAGTCCATCGCCTTTCGTCCATCCGGGTGGCTATTCCATAGATTTACAAGGTCAACTGCCAAGCGGAGAGACAAAGGCCCATGCATAAACACATAGGGATTCCCCTGGCCCGTCTCGGTTTCAGCCTCCATGTACTCGGCAACCTTTACAACCCAACTGAGTTGCTGAACAAAGGAATCAAGTCCCTTTTTTGAGCTCGGGAATGGAGGCATTATCGCTCCCATGGCGAGGGTCGTTTTCTCCCAATCCTGAAGACGGCCCAATGCCCCTATAAGGTCTGTGGCGGAAGACCTCACCTGACCACATCTGTCCGCGTGAAGCCGCCAGCCCCCCCTTCTTCTCTTTTTGCTCCACGGGCCAACTTGATTTTCTACGGTGATGGCCTCATTGAATCTTTGAGCGATTGTCCAAAGGCGCCCTCTCATGCCTTGCTTAGTCCACATAAGAGGATTGACCCAGTTTCCCAAACGAGAGGGGGGTCCGGACTTGAGGTCATGGAGAGGGCCAAGCATTTCTAAGGCTCTACTGAGGTGATCCAAATCCCCAAAAGGCCCAAATTTGGGATGTTGGAGAAGAGGCTTCCCCATAAGAGACGCTATTAAGTTCTCGTGACTATCAATTTCCGCTGAACTCATCGCTTCCCCCGCAGCTTCCCCTTTAGGTCCCCGGCAACCGTGTTTGAAGCTTCTAGGCGCTTATCAGTCCGGGGCTTGGAGTAGCGGTCCGTTGTGCTCGTTTGACTGTGGCCTAGAAGCGCTGCAATGGCGGATTGGCTCATATTCAGCCCCGCGGCGGTGTCCCCGTGAGCATGGCGGAGATCATGGCGATACGGGCGGCGTTCAATCCCGTTGCGATCCGTGACGGTCGTGATGCCAGCCTCTTTCAAGAGCCGGTTCCAGAACTTGGTGATGTCCTGAATGGGCGCCGGTTTCCTCGGCTGGCCCTTGGGTGCCTTCCGGCCTTCACCTGGCAGCAAGTAGGGGTTCCCCTCGATCCGGTCAAGGGACTTGATCACCTCCCAGGCTGCGTCATTTAGCGGGGCGGAGGCGGCCCCCGTCTTTGTGTCCTTCCAGCGAATCGTCCGCGTCTTCAAGTCGATTTGAGTCCACTCCAGATCCAGAACTTCCCTCTTCCTCCTTCCCAGGAAAAAGAGCAGGCGCACCGCGGCGATGGGATACGGGCTCTCTTTCCCGCTGGCCTCCATCCTCTCGAGCGCTCCCCCGAGCTTTTCCAAATAGTCGTCACTCAGCTCCACCTCCCGGCGGTCCTCCGGGTAGGGCTTCCATTTCGCGCGGCGGAGGTCATCGAGGGGATTGGTGCCCCGGTCCCGGAGGCCCCACAACTCACATCGGTCGAAGATCATGCCTGAAAGCCGTATGCAGACATTCGCCTGGCGGGGGTTCTCCTCCATGCTCCGATGGAACTTCCAGAGATCCTGATACCCAATGCCGCGGGGAAACCTATCCCGGAAGGCCTCTCGAATGTGTTTCAGCGCGGACCGATAGGTGCTTGCCGTTGTGGACTTCACCGTTTGGAGGTGTTCCGTCTCGAAATCATCCACCACATCCTGCCAAAGCTTGTCCGCGCGATGTTCCGGAGCTAGGACTTCCTTTCCGTAGTCGGCCAGCTTGAGGTGGTATTCCTTCACGGCTTCCAGGAATGTCTTCGCCTTGAGCGTGATCCATTTCGAGCGGCGGCCGGGAAGGTTGACCTTCAAAACGAAAGCCACCAACCCCGTGACTCCGATCCGCACCCCAAGGCCGCTGTTCTTCAGGTCCCAAACATAGTATTTACGCGGCTCTGGCCTCAATCCTGCGATCACCTCATCAGACAGTTTGGCCTTACGGGCTGCGCCTTGGGTTCGCGTGGGGCCATGGACACTCGCGGGCAGACCGTCCACAACCGTCCAGGAACCGTCCGCGTCGAAAGGTGCGTCATTGCTAGATTCCGGACGCTCCGGACGGTTTGGACGGTTCGGATCCAATGATCTACCTGTGTGCGGTTTCCCCACTGTGCCCCCCGGCCCCTCTCGTTCTACTCCAGTCTACTCCCCGAAGCACCCAAGGCAACCCCTAGTCTACTCAAAATGCTTATACTAACAGTTAAATCCTTTATTTACAGCGTATTTTTCGATCTAACCTTCTGCTTACCCGATGCGACTCTTTGCTTCCCAAGCTTGATGTCGTGGGTTCAATCCCCATCGCCCGCTCCAAATCAGAAGGCCCCCGGTTGGGGGCCTTCTGATTTCGGAGCCGACGAGGGATCCTCCCCCGCGCCCTACCCTTTCCCGTGGGCCTTCATCTCCACCAGGCGCTTGGCCTCGCGCCGGATCAGCTCGGGCACATTGCGGTCCTTCATCAGCAGCTTCATGTCGCTGTCGATCAGGCGCTTGAAGTGCGTCATCGCCACGGGCAGGGGCGTGCGGGGATTCATGACCAGGGCCTTGGTGATGGGGTATTTCTTCATCCACTCACGGCTGTTGGAGATGATGCGCAGCACCTCCTCGTTCACGGTGCGCATCTGGGCGATGTAGGCGATCTCGGATTCGGTGATGCGGCCGTTGCGGATGACATTGACCTGGATGAGGCGGTTGGCTTCGCGGATGAGGATGGCGCGCTCCTCCTTGCCCCCCTTGATGGCCAGCATGATCTTCTGGTTGGTGCTGAGCTTGGTGATGCGCTGGGTGACCGTAAGGTTGATCTCCTGGCCATCCTCGTGCACCAGGGGCTTCTGCGCGAGGAGGCGGCGTTCGGCGGCCTGTTCCTCGGATTCGATCTCCGCGTCCGCCTCCTCCTGCGACTTGGTCTTGGGCAGGGGCAGCTCGGACCAGGCCCGGTCCAGCTTTCCCGCCTCGACCTCGTTGATGATCTCCAGGCGGTCCTTCTTGACCTCCTCGGGGATGAGGCGCAGCACTTCGTAGCGGTATTCATTCACCCGCCGCTTGATGACATATTCGCCCTCCGGGTGCTCCTCCAGCAGGTCGAGGATGTGCGGGCGTTCGATCCACATCACCTGGTTGTTCAGCACGATCTCGAGCACGGAGCCTGGCAGGCTCGGCACCGAGGCCTCGACGATCTCCGAGGTGAGCGAGGGGTTGAGGAGGGCCGCCTCGAGCAGGGCCGGCTCCTTGCGGTGGCAGAGCACCAGCTGCAGGGGCCGCGGCGGCTCCACGGGCTCCAGCAGCAGGCCGGCGAGCATGGACTCGGGCATGGTGGCGAAAAAGCCGAGGGCCCGGGCCGCGTGGGGCGTCTCCTCCAGGCCCACATGGGCCAGGGCCTGGAGCAGGTCCTTGGCGGGGACCGGCAGGCTCCCGCCGACCAGGGCCACCACCATGGGCTCGGGGAGGGTGCCCTGGAGGAACCGTTCGACGATGGGGTGCATGCTCATGGCCGGGGTCCGTCCTCGTCATCATCGGGGGTCGCGGGTTCGGGTGGCTCGGTCGGCGGCGGCGACGGCCGGAGCCAGCGGCCCTCGGCGTCGAAGCGGCCAGTCCAGGCCTCGCCCACATTCTGGCCGTGGGGAATCCGCAGACCCGCCACCTCCACATTCACCACCCCGGCGTTGTCGAGCACCAGCGCGAAGGGCCCCTTCACCCGGAGCCGCCAGGGTTCGGACACGCGAAGGGTGTGGGTCTGAGCCTGCTCGCCGGATTCGGGGAGGGGTTCGAGCCGCACCTCGCAGGTGTCCATGGACCGGAGGCTGATCAGCACGCCCTGTTCGTTCAGGGGGGCCTCGGGCAGCAGCTCGCCCAGCACCGGATAGGCCGCGGTGGAAGGCGGAGGAGGGGGCGGCAGCGCAGCCCTGGGCAGGGCGGACAGGTAGCTGGGCAAGGGCTTCCGCCCCAGGCTCGGGCCAGGGACCACCAGCCACAGCACCACCAGGACCGAGGCCGCGGTCAAAAGGCCCATGACGACGCGCTCCAGGCGCTCCTGCCGTGGATCCGGCGGAGCCCATTCCTGAGCGCCGGGCACCGTCTGGAAGGCGTCGGTGTGGAATTCCAGGTCCACGCCGAGGCGCTCCGCCAGCTGGCGGGCCAGGGGGCGGGAGCGGCCCGGCGGCAGGGCCGCCCAATCGTCGGCCTCGATGGCCTCGATGTGGCGGATGGGCAGCTTCAGCTCCAGGGCCAGGATCTCGCGCGACAACCCCTTGGCCATGCGCGCGTCATGGAGGAGCTGGCCGACCGTGTCATCCCCTCTCATCCCGCCCACCCCACAGGCAGCTCCTTGAGCAGCCGGGCCAACTGCTCGCGCCGGTCGTTGCGGCTCAGGCGCCGCTCGTCCAGGCTGCCGCGGTGGGCCATGGTGTCGGCCAGGGTGCTCTGCAGGTCGTCCGGCGTGATGAAGTCGCGACCCTCCAACCAAGCCTCGGCCTGGGCCAGCCCCAGCCAGTGCTTGGCCGCGCGAGTGGAGCAGAAACCCCCTCCGGTGCGGATGCGGTCCACCATGCGCTCAGCATAATCCAGCACCGCATCCGACACCCGGACGGCCCGGACCGCCGCGCGGGCCTGCTTCCAGCCCTCGAGATCCAGGGCGGGGTGCAGAGTGTCCAGGCGTTCCGAGCCGGCTTCCCCCTTGAGGATGCGCCGCTCCGCCTCCCGGTCCGGATAACCGAGATGGAGGGCGCAGGAGAACCGGTCGAGCTGGCTCTCGGGCAGGGGGAAGGTGCCCGCATGATCCAGCGGGTTCTGGGTGGCGATGACGAAGAAGGGGTCGGGGAGGCGATGGGTGCTGCGATCCAGGGTCACCTGCCCTTCCACCATGGCCTCGAGCATGGCGCTCTGGGTCTTGGGGCCGATGCGGTTCAGCTCATCCAGCAGCAGCACATGGCAGAACACGGGCCCCGGCTGGAAACGGAAGGACTGCTCCTTGGCGTCCCAGAGGTGCACCCCCAGCAGGTCCGAGGGCAGCAGGTCGTTGGTTCCCTGCACCCGCTGAAAGCTGCCGCCGAGGATGCGCGAGAGCCCCTTGGCCAGGGTGGTCTTGCCCACGCCCGGCAGGTCCTCCAGCAGCACATGGCCCCCGGCGAGGAGGGCCGCGAAGGCCCGTCGGACCTGGGATTCCTTGCCCACGACCACGGCCTGCAGCGCGGCGAGCCCCGCCCGGGCCGCCGGACGGATGCCTTCGGGTGAACGCACCGGGGGGGCGAGGACGGGGGGAGGCTGGGGCGGATCCTGGATCATGGGGCCTTCCGGGGCACGGAGTCGGGATCTCCATCTTCCAGAGGGATGCCATGTTCCCGCAAGCGCTGGGCGAGGCTTCGCACCGTCAGCCCCAGCCCTTCCGCCGCCGGGGGGAGCTCTCCGCCCGCTTCCCGCAGGGCCTTCCGCAGCAGCTCGCCCTCCGCCGATCGGGCCACGGCCTTCAACATGACCTCCAGGGTTCCGGGCGCCGGCCAGGGCAGGCGCAAGGGCGCCCCGTCCAGCCCGAGATCCGGGAAGGCGCGGATGACGGGCCCTTCGGAGAAGAGGACCGTCCGCCCCGCCAGCACCTCCAGCTCACGGAGGTTGCCGGGCCAGGCGTAATCCAGCAATTGGCGCTCGGCGGCGCGCTCCAGCCAGGGCTCCGGCCGGCCTTCGCGCCGCGCGGCCCGCGCGAGGAACAGCCGCGCCAGGACCAGCAGATCCTCCCGGCGCTCGCGCAACGGGGGAACCTTCAGCTCCAGCGATCCAAGGCGCTGGGCCAGGTCCGGGGGCAACGCGACCTCGGCGTCCACGCCGGCCATCCAGCACAACCCCGTTCCAAGGGGGCCGTCCAGGGCCCGGACCAGGGGCCCCAGGGCCTCCCGCGACAGGTGGGCCAGGTCCGCCAGGTACAGGCTGCCGCCCTGGAGCAGCTGCAGGGTGCGTGGATCCGGCCCCTCGGGCCCCAGGGTCCCGGCGGCCAGGCTCAGGAAGGGTGCCACCGGATGACGCAGCGCATGGAGCCGGCGGGCGCAACGGCTCTTGCCAGCGCCGCGCTCCCCGCGGAAGAGCACGGGCAGGGCCGTGGCGGCCGCCCGCCCCAGGGCGCTCTCCAGGGCCTGCATGGGCGCGCCGTGGGCGATCCAGGGTTCGGCCGGATCCGGAGGTGGCGCACCCACCAGGGCCCGCAGGCGGTCCAGCAGAGCCAGGAACGCATCCAGGTCGAAGGGCTTGGGCAGGAAGTCGTCGGCACCGAGCCGCATGGCCGCCACGATGTCGCGGGGCTCTCCGAAGGCGGACATGAGGACCACGCGCAGGCCCGGCTGGAGCTGGCGGGCCCGCCGGATCAGCTCCAGGCCGCTCATGCCCGGCAGGCGCAGGTCGGTCACCAGCACATGGGCCGGCGCCGCCTCCAGGGCTCGCAGGGCCTCCTGCGGATCCGCCACCGCCCGCACCGACCAAGCCGAGCCCTCGAGGGCCTGGGTCAGCAGGCGGCGGAAGCTGTCCTTGTCCTCGACGAGCAGCAGATCCATGGGTAGACGCTATCAGGTATCGGCTCCTTGTGACTTAGAGCGCCCCCCCGCAGCCTTCGATGAACCGCCGGCTCTGCGCCTCCGCCTGGGCCTCGAAGAGAGCGCTCCCCTCCACCAGCGCCAGACCCGCCTCCCGGGCCCAGAGGGCGAAGGCGGTGTCCTCCTTGTAGATCCACTCCACGGCCCAGCGGGCGGATGGCCGGGCGGCTTCCAGCAGATCGCCGAAGGGCGCCGGATCCTCTGGCGCCATCCCCAGACTCGTGGCCTGTACAAGGCCCACGGGGCCGAAGGCCGCCACTTCGCGGGTCGTCACGGGCCGCTGACGCGAGACCTGGAGCACGGGCCGACCGGCGGCTTCCAGGCCCGCGCGGCTGGTGCGAGCCACTCCGCCAGCGCCGAGGAGCAACACGGGCCCCGGCACGAGGCTGGACAGCGCCTGTCCGAAGGCCTCCGCGTCTGTGTTGGCGCCCTGCCAGGGATCGCCGGGCGCCCGCCGCCAGAGGGTGTTGAGGGGCCCTTCCAGGCCGAGGGCCTGCGGCAGGTCGAGCTTGAGGGGTGCCGTGATGCTCAGACCCAGGACGCCGAGGGCCTCCAGGGCTGCCACCGCCTCCCCGGCCTCTCCGCAGGCCAGGGGCAGATAGAGGAGATCCTTGAAGGCCCGCTGGAACCGCGGGTTGTGGAAGGCCGGGCCCCGGGAGTGGAGCACCGGATCGCCGATGACGCCGCAGAGACCGTGTCCGGGGTGCAGGCGGGCGCAGCGCCAGGCCTGGAGCGTGGCCAGGGGGAGCTGGCCCGGGGCGGCGGCGGGGCCATCATCCGGCGCGGCATAGGTGAAGGCCCCGCCCCAGGCCCCCTGCAGGGCGCGGCTCGGGATGCCCTTGGGCCCCATGAGGAAGGCGGACAGGGCCAAGCCGCGGTCCCGGGCCCAGGCCAGGGCGGGCCGCAGGCGGGCGTTGTCTGCCAGACGGTCCGCCCAGCCCACCCACTTGAAGGCCTCGCCTTCCGGCAGGTGCTGGAGCCGGGTCTCGAGGTCGAAGACACCGGGCGGCACATGGATCGAGCGCAGCAGCCGCACATGGGTCCGGGCGGCCTGGATCTCCACCGGTACGGGCAGGTCCCACTCCAGGTCCAGCCAGGCCGGGCGTCCCTTCACCGCTTGGGTTAGGTGGGCCAGGCGGCCTTCCTCGTCCTCATCAGGCCAGCGGCCCCCCTCGGAAACCCGGCGGCAGGTCACCAGACAGCGGCGCCTCAAGGCGTCCACCAGGGCCTCGGGGTCCGCCTCGGGGAACAGGTCCAGGCGCAGCTCCGGCAGGGCGTCTCCGGGCAGGCGCTTCGCGCAGGCCAAGGCCTCGTCCCAGACCGGGTGGGTGAGGGTGACGACATGGAAGGGAAGGGCATTCACGGCAGGCCATCCTGAAGGGTCATCCTAACCTGCCCCGAGGGTCTATTTGGCCGATCTACCTGGCGGGGCGGACCTATAGGACCACCTTGATGACACGGTCCGGTCGGGGCCGGAACCGACCCATCTGGGGTTTTTCAACTAAAAAAACCGGCCACTCGCTCCATTCATTACCTACTCGTCTGCTACGATTCCAGCCGTCCCAGGTTTCAGCAGGCCTGGTTCAAAGGAGAACGAGACCATGTCCCCAGCCTTCATGTTCTGGATCCAGTTCGTACTCGTGCTCACGGCCATCCTCCTGGGCATCCGGAAGGGCGGCGTGGCGTTGGGCCTCATCGGCGGCCTGGGCGTGGCCGTGCTGGTGCTCGGCTTCCGCGTAGCCCCGGGCACGCCCCCCATCGATGTGATGCTCATCATCCTCGCGGTGGTGACCGCCTCGGCCACCTTGCAGGTCGCGGGCGGCCTCGACTACCTGGTGCAGCTGACGGAGCGCCTGCTCCGAGCCCACCCCAAATATGTGACCATCCTGGCGCCCCTCTCCACCTTCTTCCTCACGGTCTGCGTCGGCACAGGGCATGCGGTCTACGCGCTGTTGCCGGTCATCTCCGATGTGGCGCTGAAGACCCGGATCCGCCCCGAACGGCCCATGGCCATCTCGAGCGTGGCCTCCCAGATGGGGATCACCGCCAGCCCCGTGGCCGCCGCCGTCACCACCTTCCTGGCCATGGCCGCTAAAAACGGCCATCCCGTGGGCCTCTTCGACATCATCCGCATCACCCTGCCCGCCGGCATCATCGGCGTGCTGGCCGCCGCCGCCTGGAGCTTCAACCGCGGCAAGGAGCTGGACGAGGATCCCGAGTTCCTGGAGCGCATGAAGGACCCCGAGTTCGCCAAGGCCCTGGACGCCAATGTGACCACCCTGGGCATGGAGATCCCCTTCACCGCGAAACTCTCCGTGGGCCTCTTCTTCGCCGGCGTGCTGACCATCATCCTCATCGCCATGAAGCCGAGCCTCCTGCCCCTGGTGAACGGCAAGGTCGTGCCCATGACCACCGTGGTGCAGATCATCATGCTGGCCTTCGGCTCCTTCATCCTCTTCGCCACCAAGGTGAAGGCACCCGACATTGCCCGCTCCAGCGTCTTCATCGCGGGCATGATCGCCGTCGTTTCCATCTTCGGCATCGCGTGGATGAGCGAGACCTTCATCAAGGCCAATGAGAGCTACCTGGTGGCCAACATCAAGACCATGGTGCAGGTGGCCCCCTGGACCTTCGCCCTCGCCATGTTCGCCGTGTCCGCCTTCGTGAAGAGTCAGGCCGCCACGCTCACCATCATGCTGCCCTTCGGCTACGCCCTGGGCCTGCCCACCCCCTTGCTGCTCAGCCTCATTCCCGCCAGCTACGCCTACTTCTTCTTCGCCTTCTACCCCAGCGACCTCGCCGCCATCAACATGGACCGCACCGGCACCACGCGGATCGGCAAGTACCTGCTCAACCACAGCTTCATGATCCCCGGCCTCATCGGGGTCAGCGTCTCGACCTGCGTCGCCTACGGGCTGTCGAAGATCCTGGGCTGAGAACTGTTTCCCTACGAAAAAGCCCCGCGGCCGCGGGGCTTTTTCGTAGGGGGAAAACCTACCAGAGCCCCAGCACCTTCCACCAGAGACCGCCGAGCCCCACCCAGATGAGGATGTTCACGAGGCTCACGATGAGCCCCGTCCGCCACCAGGTGCCCAGCTCCACATAGCCCGTTCCGAACAGCACCGGCGCCGGCCCCGTCCCGTAGTGGGTCATGCCCGCGAAGAGGTTGCTGAAGAAGGCCAGCACCAGGGCCGCAAGCACCGGGGGCGCCCCGGCCACGATGGAGACGCCGAGGAAGGCCGCGTACATGGAGGCCACATGGGCGGTGTTGCTGGCGAAGAAGTAGTGGCTGTAGAAGTAGACCAGCGCCAGCACCAGGAAGGCGGCGATCCAGCCCTTGCCCGCCACCATGCCGCCCATGGTCTTGCTGAACCAGGGCACCATGCCCAGCTTGTTGAGGAAGCTGGCCATCATCACGAGGGCCGCGAACCACACCAGGGTGTCCCAGGCGCCGGTCTCGGCCTTGATGTCCTCCCAGTTCAGAACTCCGCTCAGGAGCAGCACCGCGAGACCCGCCAGGGCAGATGTGGTGGGATTGAGATCGCCCAGCTGCTTCGCGAAGATCCAGAGCACCAGCAGCATCACGAAGACGCCCAGCATCATCCATTCCTGGCGCTTGATGGGCCCGAGGTCGCGCAGGTGGCCCTTGGCCATCTCCACGGCCTCCGGCGTCTCCGTGATCTCGGGGCGGTGGAGCCGGTAGATCAGGAAGGGCACCAGGAGCAGGGCCACCACGCCGGGCACCAGGGCCGCGAGGGCCCACCCGCCCCAGGTGATGTTCACCTTGAGGTCGCCCGCGAGCTTCTGCGCCAGCGGGTTGGCGGCCATGGCGGTGAGGAACATGGCGCTCGTGATGCAGTTCACCTGGTAGGCCGTCAGCGTGAGGAACGAACCCATCTTCCGGGCGCTGGCGTCACCCGGATTGCTGCCGTAGGCCCGGGCCAGGGACGCCATGATGGGCATGACGATGCCGCCGCCCCGGGCGGTGTTGCTGGGAATGGCCGGCGCCAGCACCAGGTCCGTAGCGGCCAGGCCGTAGCTGAGTCCCAGGGTCCGCTTGCCGAGCAGGGCCATGAAGGTATAGGCGATGCGGGCGCCGAGGCCTGTCTTGATGAAACCGCGGGAGATGAAGAAGGCCAGCACGATCAGCCAGATGACCACATCCGAGAAGCCACTCATGGAATCCGCGATGCCGAGGGTGCCCGTCAGGGCCGTCACGGCGATGCCGATCATGGCCACCGCCCCCATGGGCAGCGCCTTGACGATGATGCCGATGATGGTGGTGACGAAGATGGCGAAGAGGTGCAGCCCCTTCACCCAGTCGGCCTTCCGCTTGGTCTCGGCATCCCCTTTGGCCTTGGCCTCGGTTTCAGCCTTCACCTTCGCATCGGCCTCCACCTTCGCTTTGGCCTCGGCCTCGGCCCTGGCCTTGGCTTCGGCCTCCACCTTCACCTTGGCCTCCAGCTGAGCCTTGGTCAGTGGCTTGGCCGGGGTCGGCATCTGGGCCGATGCCGGAGTCGGCGCAGCCACCGCCGAAACAGGCTTGGTCGGGGGCTTGACGGACGCTCCCGGAGCGGGCTTAGCCGCCGCGGGCTGGCCCGCGAAGAGTTTGGCATCCGGCACGGACATCAGGCGAGGCAATCCAAAATACAGGAGCAGACCCAGGAGGGCGGTCGCGAGGGTTGGCACCAGCCTGGCGCCCTGCCAGCCGGACGAACCTCCGGCTGGGGCCGTTCCGGAAACGGGTTCATGGCTCATAAGGAGCCTCCATGGTTAGGATGGGGTGGGATTTCGGTGCGTAGTCTACCCCTGAGTCGCATAGTGTGAAGAGGTATCTGCGCTACGATTCCACCGCATTCGCACACCAATTAGATACATTTGCAGGTTTCTTCACAGGAGGACGCCATGCGTGATTTCAGGATCGCGGTCATCCCCGGCGACGGCATCGGCAAAGAGGTGGTACCCGAAGGCATTCGCGTGCTGGAGGCCGCCGCCGCGAAGCACGGCCTTCGCTTCCGATGGGATGAATTCCCTTGGAGCTGTGAGCACTTCCTCCAGCACGGCCGCATGATGCCTGAAGACGGCCTCGACCAGATCCGCCGCCACGATGCCATCTTCCTCGGCGCCGTGGGCTTTCCCGGCGTGCCCGACCACATCTCCCTGTGGGGCCTGCTCATCCCCATCCGTCGGGGCTTCCGCCAGTACGCCAACCTGCGTCCCGTGAAGCTCATGCCCGGCGTGCCCTGCCCGCTCGCGGGCCGCCAGGTGGGCGACATCGACTTCATGGTGGTGCGGGAGAACAACGAAGGCGAGTACTCCAGCATCGGCGGCCGGCTCTACGAAGGCACCGATCAGGAGATGGCCGTGCAGCAGAGCGTCTTCACGCGGCAGGGCGTGGATCGCATCCTGAAGGTGGCCTTCGACATCGCCCAGTCGCGACCGAAGAAACACCTCACTTCAGCCACCAAGTCCAACGGGATCGCCATCACCATGCCCTACTGGGATGAGCGGGTGAAGGCCATGTCCGCGGCCTACCCGGAAGTGAAGGTCGATCAGTTCCACATCGACATCCTCTGCGCCCAGTTCGTGCGCAACCCGCACTGGTTCGATGTGGTGGTGGGCTCCAACCTCTTCGGCGACATCCTCTCGGACCTTGGCCCCGGCTGCACGGGCACCATCGCCATCGCGCCCAGCGCGAACCTGAATCCCGAGCGCGAGTTCCCCTCCATGTTCGAACCCGTCCACGGCTCGGCGCCCGACATCTACGGTCAGGGCATCGCCAACCCCATCGGTCAGATCTGGGCCGGGGCGATGATGCTCGACCACCTGGGCTGCCCCGAGGCCGGCGCCTCAGTCATGGCCGCCATCGAGACGGTCCTCGCCAGCGGCCTTCGTACGCCGGACATGGGCGGCCAGGCCCGCACCACGGACATGGGCAAGGCCATCGCCGACGCGGTGTGACCCTATCGCGACGAGCTCAGTCGCCTATACTGTTCCGGCCTTTCCCCCTGTCCCGGAGCCGCTATGTCCATGGTGACCGTCCTCTCCTGCTGGACCATCCAGGCTGAAAAGGGCCGCCGGCTTTTCGGGAAACCCCTGGCCCTGATCGCGACGGGCCTTCTATTGGCCGCGGCACTGGCCTGCGGGAGCCGGAACGGCGGGACCCAGGCCGCCGCCCCCACCCCGACGCCGGCCCCGACCATCAGCTCCTTCCGCGCGCCCTCCTACCTTCTCGGTGGCTCCTCTTCGGCCCAGCTGGCCTGGCAGGTCACCGGGGCCACCAGCCTGACCCTCGACCAGGGGATCGGAACCGTCACCGGTTCCACCTGCTGGGTTCATCCCAACCAGACCACCACCTATACCCTGACGGCCAGCAATGCCGGCGGGAGCGTCAGCGCCACCTGCACGCTGACAGTCTTTCCGGCGACCGCCGGTTCCGCCAGCCTGCTGGCGAGCATCCCCAATGCACCCGTCGTCGATGGACCCGCGGCCTTCGCCAGGTTCAACTACACCTCGGCCGTGGTGGCGGACCCCTCCGGCAACCTGCTCATCGCCGACTACGGGAACCGGGCCATCCGCATGCTCTCGCCCCAGGGCCAAGTGTCGACGCCGCTCCCTGCCCTGCCCCAGGGAGGTCCGTCGTACATGACCATGGGGCCCTCCGGGAATGTCTATTTCTTCGTGGGATCCTCGCTGTGCCGCTTCAGGCCCGGGGGCGCGCCGGCCACCCTGGCGGGCGTTCCCGACCAGGTGGGAAGCGCGGATGGCGTGGGGGCCTCGGCCCTCTTCAACGGTCCCAGGGGCCTGGCCGTGGATGCCGCCGAGAACATCTATGTGGCGGACACCGGGAACCACACCATCCGGATGGTCACGCCCCAGGGGCAGGTGAGCACCCTCGCCGGATCGCCCGGGATGACGGGACGCATCGATGGGACCGGGGTTTCGGCCCGGTTCCTCCGGCCGAGCGGGCTCGTGGTGGATGCCTCCGGCAGCCTCCTCGTGGTGGACAGCGGCAACGGGGCCATCCGGTCGATCACCCCAGGAGGGGTCGTCACCACCCGCGCCCCCTGGCCGACCACCCTGCCCCTCTGGAATCCCAACGCCCTGGCGCTCGGCCCCGACGGTAGCCTGTTTGTGGGCGGAGAGAACGCCATCGCCAGGATCACCCCGGCGGGCGCGGTCTCGATCTTCGCCGGTGCGGAAGGGAAATTGGGCTGGATCGATGGTCCCGGGGCCACGGCCAGGTTCTCCACCATCTCCGGGTTGACCGTGGATGCCACGGGGCAAGTGCTGGTCGCCGACTACCAGAACAGTGCGATCCGCGCCATCAAGCCCGATGGCGAGGTGACCACCCTGGTGGGCCAGCGAAGGCCCGCCCTTTTCGGTCCCGTGAACTTCGGCATGGACGCCGCAGGCAATGCCTTCCTCCCGGCCAGCAACAACACGATCCTGAAAATCACCCCCTCTGGTACCGTCAGCACCTACGCCGGAGTTCCCAACCAGAGCGGAGCCCTCGATGGGCCGGCCTCCCAGGCCCTGTTCGGCGCGGCCGTCAGCACGACTGTCGACGGGGCCGGCAATGTCTTCGTCACGGATGCCCTGAACGCGACCCTTCGGAAGATCACGCCCGCCGGGCAGGTCACGACGGTGGCCGGCGCCGCCGGCCTTACGGGGACGCAGGACGGCCTGGGCTCCCAGGCCCGGTTCACCGCCCCCGCGGGACTCGCCGCCGATGCCCAGGGCAACCTCTATGTAACGGATGGCAACGCCATCCGGCGCGTGGGCCCCGACGGCCTGGTCACCACCCTCGCCGGAGCCGCCGGGCAGGCCGGACTGACCGACGGCACCGGCACCTCGGCGAGGTTCGACCGTCCCTACGGCCTCGCCGTGGATCCATCAGGCATCCTTTTCGTGGCGGACTGCGGCAATGCCGCCATTCGCCGAGTCAGTCCCGAGGGGGGGGTGACCACCCTCCGGTTCACCCTGGGCAGTGCGGGCAGCGCCAGCGCGGCTGATGGGGGCAAGCTCCTCTACGCCCCCTCCGGCATCGCCGTGGACCGCAACGGCAGCATCCTCGTCCAGGACATCGGCGGGCCGGGGCCCTTGCAGATCTCCTCCAGCGGCGTGGCCTGTCGGGTTCCGGTCTTCAACACGCCCGACACCCTGAACTTCACCGGCTCGGGTCTCGCCCTCCGCAATGGGGTTCTCTACACCGCCTCCGCCTGGGGTGTCCTGCGGCTGAACCTCAACTGATCGGTCGCTGCGCTCGCGGCGCGACCTTATTCATGGATATCAGCGAGGCCGGATCGGCCCCTCCCCGGGCGGACCGCCTTCCTGACGCCGTTTCACCAGGTCCTGGAGCCGCCGGGCGGCCCTGCCGCGCAGGCGGATCAGGCGGCCTTCCGGCCCCAGCCGGAACTCGGCGGCGCTCATGAAGGCCCAGGTGGAGGCGTTCGCCTCCTTCTCGATCCGGATCTGGTCCCAGGGGATGGAGGCCGGCCCCTGCCACCAGGCGGGCTGGAAGGGAAAGGGCTGCTTCAGGTGCAGGCAGCGCCGCCCCACCTTGAGGGAGATGGGCGAGTGCCCCCGCAGGGCCCCGAATTCGATCTGCTGCCAGCCCAGGTTCCTCTCGATGGGATCCGTGGGATCAGCCGGGAAGGCCGCGTAGAGGGCCGGAAGGCCCATGAGCCGGTTGGTGAGCCAGGACACCCCCAGGAACACCACCGGAATGAGCAGCAGCACGGCGGGCGGCGGCGGGGTTCCACCTCGCGGGGCGAGCAGCGCCATCATGGCTTCGCCTTCCGCTTCGCCGCCTGCCAGGCTGTTTCCATCTGATCGAGATCGCGATGGTCCCAGCCGCCGGCGGCCTGGGCGTCATCCTCCACGGACTCGAAGCGCCCCTTGAAGCGGATCATCTGGCGACGCAAGGCGGCGTCGGGATCCACCCCCTTCTTCCGGGCCCACTGCATGAGGCTGAAGAGCACATCGCCGAACTCCTCCTCCACGCGCACGGGGTCTGATTCGGCCTGCAGCTCGGCCACCTCCTCCTTCACCTTGTCGAGGACGCCTTCGAGATCGGGCCATTCAAAGCCCACCTTGGCGCAGCGCCGGCCGATTTCCAGGGCCTCGTCCATGGGGGACATGGAAGCCGGGATGCCCTCCAGCAGTCGGGGCTCCGATTCGGGCGCCAGCCCCTTCTCCTCGCGCTTGATGGCGGCCCAGTTGCTGAGCACCTCTTCGGCGCCCGCCACCTCCACCTCGGCGAACACATGGGGGTGCCGGCGCACCAGCTTCTCCACCACCGCCCGCTCCACCTCATGGAGATCCCAGGCGCCGCGATCCGCCGCCAGCTGAGCGTGGAAGGCGATCTGCAGCCAGAGGTCACCGAGCTCCTCACAGAGGTGGGCCTCCGTGGCGGCATCCCCGGGCCGGTGCGCCGCCAGCGCGTCGAGCACCTCCGCCGCCTCCTCACGGAGGTAGCGGGCCAGGGTCTGGTGGTCCTGCTTCAGGTCCCAGGGACAACCGGTCTCCGGCTTGCGGAGCGCGGCCATGACAGCGCGGAGGGTCGAAGGCGTCATGGTCCCAGTGTAGGCGAGAGCCCCCTTTCGGTGCGGCGGGTCCCGAAAAGCCCTGGCACGAAATACCTGTCTCGACTACTTTCTAGCGATCATCCGAGAGGTCGTATGTTCCGTGCGTGGTCCCGCCCCCTGGCGCTGTGCCTTCTCCTGCTGCCTGGGAGTGCCTTGAGCTCCCAGGGATTCGCAGACGAGATCCAGGTCTACACCAACGACATCCAGAAACCCGGGAAAGTGGGGCTGGAGCTGCACCTCAACCGGATCCTCCAGGGACCGAAGGAGGCGCCGCCTGGGCTGCCCTTCAACGGGTCCTGGAACCTCACCCCCGAGATCTCGTACGGGCTCCTGCCCTCTCTGGACATCGGCCTCTACCTGCCCACGGCCCTCGACACGGACCACCACTACCGGTTCTCGGGGCCCAAATTCCGCCTGAAATGGCTGCCCATCCGGGGCGCAGGTGAGGAGGCCGCGGGGCCCTTCCTCGGCCTGAACCTTGAGGTGGCCCGCACAAACCGCAGCTTCTCCGACCTGCGCTGGGAGACCGAATTGCGCGGCCTCGCGGGCATCCAGGGCCAGGACTGGCTCCTGGCCGTGAACCCGGTCTTCACCTGGCCGCTGTCCGACGGCCAGGGGCGCGGCACCCCGGATTTCGCCACGGCCTGGAAGGCCACCTACACCCGGTGGAAGACCGCCGCTCCGGGGCTGGAGCTCTACCTTGACCACGGCCTGCTGAATCAGGTGGATCTCTCCCGCGAGCAGAGCCAGCGCCTGTTCCTGACGCTCGATGTGGACCACGCCCCTCTCGTGTTCAATGTGGGTCTCGGCCGCGGGCTCACCGCCGCGTCAGAGCGATGGACCCTCAAGTTCATCTTCGAGTTCGCATTCTGAGTGCCCCAGGAGGAGGGGCGAAGGGCTGGCCTCCCTAATCGATGCGGCGGTAGGTGCGAGGTTGAGACGGTGGTTCTGTGGATGGGGGCTGATTCCCACGCGGTGTCCCTGTGATACGAAGACTTCCTTCCGCCCCGAGCTCAAACAGTGCGTCCTGTTGTACCTGGCCCAACCCTGTCCGAAACCACCACCGACCGGAACCCCATGGGACGAACCGACCACCTGTCCAAACGATCTCAGACATCCCAGATGCATCCCCCCAAGGTTGGCGCGGCGTGAACCGGATCACCGTCCGGTTGATCGACTCGGCAAACCGTTTCTCCACTTCCAGGAGTTGTCCTGGCCCGTTCGATTCGACGGCTTCCCACTTACCCGCGAGAGGCTCAGGGGGAAGTGTCTCACCCACGCTGAAATCCCAACCGATCGGACCTGGGCGAGGCAAGATGCGCTTGTAGGTTTCCACCGTTTCTTGGCGATCTGAACCCCCGTTCCAATCCGACCGACAGCTCCGGATTTCCAAAGTCACATCATCCAAGAGCTTCATCCGCCCTTCCCGCCAATCAAGCAGCCAGCCCATTTCAAGGAAGTTCCATTCGCGGCCGGATAGCGTATTGAACCGGAGCCTTCGGCCGTATTCGCTCGGCAAGGGCCACCCAAACGGGGGGTACACATTGTCGTAGGGCAAGTGAACATAGTGGCTCAAGGTGATGTAGAGATAGGATCTGTACCTTGGAGCGTCTGGTTCAGAAGCAAGCCTCCACGCGCCCTGAATGACTCCCGGCGTTTCCCTCACTTGATAGGCATTGAGTTTGGCAGCCGCAGCATCGGCACGCTTGGCAGGCTGATCCGCAACCTGCACGCAGACACTCAGTGGAACGAGGAACATCTTAGTCTCGCCTCAGAGATGGGTCAGATCGTTCAAGATCCTGCAAGATGTTCATCGCTAATGCGGTGAGCGAGGGATCCCGTGCGCCCATGATGAGGATCAGGTCTCCCGCCCGCGCTCCCTCGGAGAGCTGTGTCGCCAGCCATTCCCGTGAAGGCGCGAACGCCGCAGCTACGCCGCGGGCCGTGAGGTCCGCCACGACCTCGGCAGAGCTGATGTCCCGGGCGGCGGTGCCCCCCGCGTAGAAGACCTCCAGGAACCAGAGCCGGTCGCCGGGTGCCAGTTCCGCGGCGAAGGATTCCACGAAATCGGCGCGGAGGAACTTGAGCGGACCGTAGCCGTGCGGCTGGAAGACCGCCAGCACGCGACCACCGGCGGCCCCCACGCGCAGGTGCGCGGCGCGGATCGAGGCGGCCACCTTGGCCGGGTTGTGGCCGAAGTCATCCACCACGGTGACCCCGCGCCGCGTGCCCAGCACCTGGAACCGCCGGGCCACGCCCTGGAACCGGGCCAGCGGTTCCACCATGGCGGCCAGGGGCACGCCCAGGGCGTGACAGGCCGCGAGGGCGGCCAGAGCGTTCTCGGCGTTGTGGCGGCCCGGCACCGGCAGGCGGAACGGCACGCCCTGCACCCTGAAGCAGGATCCTTCCAGCGCCAGCTGCAGGGCCTCCCCGCGGAGGCCGGCCTCGGACCCGAGGCCGAAGACCATCCCTCCTTCGGCGAACTCGTGCAGGTTCTCCGACTCGCCCACCACGACGGTCTCCCGCAGCTGGGCCCGGAAGGTGCGGAACATCTCCGCCACGGCCCCCATTTCCTTGTGGTCCCGCTGCAGGTTCAGGATGACGCCCACGGCCGCGTGGTAGCGCACCACAGAGCCATCGCTTTCATCGGCCTCGATGATCAGCAGATCGGAGGTCCCCGCCCAGGCATTGCCCCAGCGCCCCTCGCGCTGCAGCGCCACCAGCTCGCCTCCTGTGATCACGGAAGGATCCCGGCCCGCGCCCCGCAGGATCTCGAAGATCATGGCCACGGTGGTGGATTTCCCGCTCGTGCCGGTCACGGCCACGGTGCGGTAGCGCGCCACGAGGTGCGCCAGCAGCTCGGAGCGGTGGATCACCGGTACCCCCAGGCGCCGGGCCGCGACCACATCCGGCACTTCCTCCTCCACCGCGGTGGACACCACCAGCGCGGCGCAATCGCCTTCCAGGCCCGAGCCATCCTGGGAATGGATCGCCACACCGAGGGCTTCGAGCTGGGCCCGCGCCTCGGGCCGCTGGAGCCGGTCGAAGCTGCGATCACTGCCGCTGGCCCGCCCGCCTTTGAGGGCCACGAACTGAGCCAGGGCGCTCATGCCGCTGCCCGCCACGCCCGCGAAATGCAGGCGGCCCAGGCCCAGACCGTCGCCGGGAAGATCCTCGGCAATGAGCACCAGGTCCCCTTCCGTCACGCGCTCGAAGAGGTCGGCCACCTCGGCATTGCCCATACGCACGCAGCCGTGGGAGACGGGCGAGCCCAGCTGAGACTCCTGGTTGGTGCCGTGCAGGTAGATGAACCGCGCCAGCGAATCCCGCCCCGGGCCCCGGTTCCAACCCTCCTCCAAGCCATCCAGAGTGAGCACCCGGGTCAGGATCAGATCCTCGTCGCGCGGCTCCCCCCGCCACACCTCACCCGTGGCCACGCGGCTGCGGAAGACGGCCCCCGATTCGGCCCCCGCCCCGATGCGCGCCTGGATGCGGTGCCAGCCCGTGGGCGTGCGATAGGAGTTCTCCTCGCAGCCCAGGCCGTTCTTCGCCGTGGAGATGACCGCTTCGAACAAAAGCCGGCCATCCTCCAGAAGCCCGAGGTGCTGGCGGGCCGTGTCCACCACCAGGATCCTGGTGCCTCGCTCCGGCACCGGCGCCCCTGCGCGCGCAAGACCCCCCAGCAGGAGGGCACGGTAGCGCGCGGCAGCGACGGGGTCGGGCATCGAAGAACTCTCGGGAAAACGGGTGGACCCGCGGATTTCTCAGGTTCACATACTTTGAAAGAGAAGCGCTAGGCTCGGGAAACGGCGCTGTCACAATGGATCGTTTCCGGCAAGGACCGCATGAAGAACCAGCCGTTTCCCAAGCGATTCTCGTACAGCCTCCAGGGGATCCGCACGGCCTGGCAGCTGGAAGCCAGCTTCCGCTTCCAGAGCCTGATGGCGGTGGGGGTGATGGCACTGCTGGTTGTCCTGCGCCCTCCGGCGATCTGGTGGGCCCTGCTGCTGCTCAACTGCGGCCTGGTGCTCGCCGCCGAACTCTTCAACACGGCCCTGGAACACGCCCTCGATCATCTGCATCCGGAGATCCACCCCGCCATCAAGATCTCGAAGGACTGCGCCGCCGGCGCCGTCCTCGTCTTCAGCCTGACCGCGGTGGGGACCTTCCTGGCCTTCGTCTGGTCGATGGCCGTCAGAACACCATGGCCACGCTGACGCCGTAGCCGCCCGGTTGGAAGATGGGCGAGAAGGACATGGACACCTTCCGGCGCGCATCGGCCCGCAGGGCTTGATTGTGGGCCACCACCGCCTTGCCCACGAAGGTGCCGATCAGGCCCCCCGCCACCACATCGGACAGGAAGTGCTGCCGCTGTTCCACGCGCGACAGGCCCACCAGCCCTGCCAGCCCATAGGAAAGGCCGGAGACCCAGGGACGGTCCGCGTGCTCGGAGATGACCGAGGCCAGGGCAAACGCCTGGGTGGTGTGACCCGAAGGGAAGGACGCCCCGCCGTTCAGGGGGTGGAAGTCGTGGGTGCCCTTGCCTTCGTTGGGCCTCGATCGCCCGGCCACGGTCTTCAGCGGAATCGTGAGCAGGAGCTGGGCGAGCCCCATCGTCACCATGGTGTCGATGCCCGTGGCCCGCACTTCGGGATCCTTGAAAGCCACTCCCGCGAGGTAGGTGCCCCCGGCGATCAGCACGCTGGGCGTGCCCCCGAGCTTCTGCACATCCTTGGCGGCGCGATCCCAGGAGGCGGTGGCGTGGTTCGCCATGAACCGGTCTGCCGAGCGGTCCAGCAGCAGACCCACGCCCACCACCGCCGCGGCGCCCGTTCCGACCGCGACCCAGTCCGAGCGGTCCCAGCGCACCGGGGCGCTGACGACATGCCCCGCATCGTCCAGCAGCAGCCGGGGCAAATTGGAGAAGCGATCAGGATCCGAAGAGGAACCCATGGCCAAAGTCGCCGGAGCGGATTCCGGAACCTTGGGGGCCGGGGTGGAGATGGGAGCGCCCTGGCTTGGAATCGGGACTTCCGCCCACAGCCAACTCGAGGACAGGAGCAGAGAACAAAGGCGGACGGATGACATCAGTGGGGATCTCCGGCGGGTGGCCCGGCGCGCCTGGGCCCCGGGGTCTACCCAGCCACCTTACCGGGCTCCCCGACAATTTTGAGCCGGTCTTTCTCAAGGCCCCGTGATGCGCCCTGCCAGCGCGCTGGCGGCGACGGTGGCCGGACTGGCCAGCCACATCCGGCCCGGCCCGCTGCGGCCCGGGAAGTTGCGGTTGATGGCGCTGATGGTCACCTGGTCCGGGCGGGTGGAGATGCCGGGGCCCGCGTTGATGCAGGCCCCGCAGGAGCTGCCCAGCACCACGGCCCCCACGGCCTCGAAAGCCGCGAGCCAGCCCTGCTCAGCCGCATGGCGGCGCACATCCTCGCTGCCGCACTGGACGAAGAACTGCACGCCCTCGGGCACCCGCCGCCCCTCGGTGGCAGCCGCCTTCACCACCTCATAGGCCCTGTGCAGGTCTTCGCGCTTGCCGCCGGTGCAGCTGCCCAGGTAGGCGATGTCGATGGATACCGGTTCGCCCAGGTCCGCCAGGGCCACCCCGTTCCCCGGGTCGCCGGGCCGGGCCAGCATGGGCCCCAGGGCCCCGCAGTCCACGGTGAGGGTCTGGGCGTAATCGGCCCCCTCGTCGCCGACCATCCAGGATTCCAGCACCAGGTCCACGCCGCGGCGCTCCTGCACGAAGCGCACCGTCTCCCCATCCGGCGCGATGAGCCCCGTGAACCCGCCGATCTCCGCAGCCATGTTGGTGAGGGTGGCCCGCTCGTCGGTGTCGAGGTCCGCCAGGGCCGGACCTTGGTACTCCACCACATGGCCGATGGCGCCGCCCTCGCGGATGAAGGGCTGGGCCAGGAGGTGCAGCACCAGGTCCTTGGCGGAGACACCGGGACGCAGCCTGCCCTCCAGCCGCACGCGGAGCGTGGGCGGCACCGTGACCCGCACATCCCCCGTCACCCAGGCGCAGGCGATGTCCGTGGTGCCGATGCCGAACGCGAGACAGCCCAGGGCCCCGGCGTGGGGCGTGTGCGAGTCCGTGCCCACCACGACCTGGCCGGGACAGGCGTAGCGCTCGGTCATGATCGAGTGGCAGATGCCCTCGCTGCCGGAACCGTCGGGCAGTTCGCCGTGCAGGCGGATGCCATGCTTCGCGCAGAAGGCCTCCTGCGCGGGCTTCAGGCCCTCGGCCACCTTCAGCAGGCCCAGGGCCCGGTGCTCGGCCTTCATGCTGTGGTGCAGGAAGGTGAGGTGGTCCCGGAAGGCCAGGATGCGGGCCGGATCCCGGAGGGCGGCCCCGGGCCCCAGGGCCTTCTCCAGAAAACGGGCGGCCATCGGGGTCACATACTCATGGCTGAATCGCCAGTCGGCCTTCACGAAGAGGCCGTCGCCGGGCTTCACCGCCGGAAGCCCCACCTGCCCGGCCGCCGCGTCCACCACCGCGTGGCGGGCCAGCAGCTTCTCGGCATAGGTCATGGGGCGCGGGCCATGCGAGGGCAGGGGCGGCACCACCTCTCCGGACAGACGGGCGGCGTTGTAGGCGAAGAGCCCGCCGCGGCGCACGATCTCCGCCGTGACGGAATCAAGGCCCTCGGTGAATTCGGCGAGCGGGATGGCCTCGCCCCGGCGGATCCGCGGAATGAGGCCGAAGTCGGTGCTGGTGAGCAGGCCCAGGTTCTGGGCGTTCTGACGGTAGATGCGCTCGAAGCTCTCCGCGATCACGAGGCGGAGGCCCGCGCACAGCTCGGCGTAGGGGCTGGCCTCCCGGCTGCTGCCCTTGCCCCGGCGCCGGCCCGCCACGCTGACGGCGAAGCCGCCCGCGCGCACGGAGCCTTCCTTCACCGGGAAGACCTCGCCGCACTTCAGGCCCAGGTAGGGGAAGTCGCCCAGCTTCTCGTCGAAGTGGTAGCAGATGAAGGCCGGCGTGATCTCGTCGGTGCTGATCTGGTCCCGCAGGGGGCCTGCTTCGGCAGGATCCAGGTCCTCGCCAGCCAGCTGACGCGCCATCGCGGCGGGATCTTCCGTCAGGAAGAGGATCCGGCCGGGGAAGAGGATCGGGTCGTTCAGCATCGGTTCAGCTTACGCCAGGGGCGGCTTGAAACCCGGAGGCCCGTGGTGGCCGAGGGGCCGCCCTGAAATTGAACACCTGTGAATCGCATTCGGCCTTCATCCTTTTTGCGTATTGTCCCTCTCGGAGAACCGCTTCATGCTGGGGCCCCACTTCCGGAGGTGATCATGGCCCAGGCCACTCTTCCCGCGATTGGAACCTTCTGCTGGCCCGAGTTGGCCACCACCGACCTCAAGGCCGCCCAGGCCTTCTACGGGGATCTGCTCGGCTGGCGCGCCCGCGAGGTCCCCAGCTCCATGGGGAACTACGCCATCTTCTCCCTGGGGGACCGGCAGGCGGCGGGTCTCTGCGCCCAGGGCGAGGAGCAGCTCAAACACGGAGTCCCCCCGAACTGGCTCTCCTATGTGTCCGTCACCAGCGCCGACGCGACGGCCGCGAAGGCCAGGGAACTGGGTGCCCAGATTCTCGCGGGGCCCTTCGATGTGATGGAGGAGGGACGGATGGCCGTGATCCAGGATCCGGCTGGCGCGGTCTTCGCGATCTGGCAGCCCCGGAACCACAAGGGCGCCTCGGCGTACATGGAACCCGGCGCCTTCTGCTGGACCGAACTCGCCACCACGGATGCCCAGGCCGCCCAGGCCTTCTACCCGCAGATCTTCGGCTGGACCGCCAAGCCGCCCAGCGACCCCGCCATGCCCTACTTCGAGTGGGTGCTGGAGGGAACCCACTTCGGCGGCATGATGGAGATCACCGAGCACTGGGGGCCGGCCTGGAAGGAGATCCCCTCCCATTGGATGATCTACTTCATGGTCAAGGATGTGGATGAGCGGACCGCCCAGGCCCAGGCCCTCGGCGCCACCATCCGGGTGCCCCCACGCGACATCCCCAAGGTGGGTCGCTTCGCCGTCATCGCGGATCCGCAGGGGGCCGTCTTCTCGCTCTTCCAGGGTACGCTCTAGACCATCAGCGCACCCCGTTTGGCCAGAAGTCGAGACATGGCAAGGCCCCCGGATGGGGGCCTTGCCATGCCGGCGTTCTGCCTCCGGTCAGTCCTTCTCTTCCTCGGCCTTGAGCTTGGCTTCCTGCTCGTCGAGGTGCTTCATGAGGCGCTCGGCCAGCTCTTCGTCCTCGAGGGGCGTGAACATGTCGTCCTTGACCTCGAAGATCTCCAGGCTCAGGCCCTCCTCGGGATCCGCAGTGCCCTCTTCCTGGGCCTGCAGCTCGGCCAGGGGCGCGAGGATGGCGAAGTTCCGGCCTTCGAACTCGAGCTCTTCGAGAATCGCGAACTCTTCCTTCTCGCCATTCTCGTCTTCGAGTTCAACGACTTCGATCTCGAAGGAATCGTCGTGATCGTGGTTGCAGTCCGGTCCGTGTTCGTGACCCTCGTGAGCCATGGGCTCCTCCTTGCGCAAGGGATCAGAATACGGCCCGGGCCCTTTCCGGCCAAGGGAATAAGTGCGGGGCCCCGCCCTGGCTGGGGCCTACGGGAGCTTAGCCTCGCCCGGTCCGGTGATGACGGCGGTGACCTGCCGCCGGGCCCCGGGAGCCTCCAGGCGCACCCGGTCCCCCAGGCCGCCCCGGCTGCGGGCGGTGGTGTCCAGGGTGATGCTGAGCGAATCGTGGGTGGCCGTCAGGCGCACCTTGTCGCCGGACTGGACCAGGGGCACGGGCTCCAGGTCGGCCCGGGTGAGGATCTTCCCGGAGATCACTGAGCGCATGAGGCGCTGACCCTCGGGAATCGCCGTCAGGGCCCCCTCCGGGGGCACGCCCTCGAAGGGGCTGGACTCCACCTGGTCCGCGGAGAGTTCGGTCTTGCGGGCCAGGTCCCCCTTGGCGCGCAGCACCGTGCCCACCCAGCTGCCATCCAGATCCACCCGGGCCATGCCGACTTTTTCGCCGTCCACCTTGAGGGCCACCACCACGAAGAACCGGCCCAGGGGCTCGCGCTTGCTCAGGTGGGAGGGCTCGAAGGTGAGGGCCCCGGCCCGCACCACCGGCACCCGGGGAGGCTGGGCGATCTTGAAGGTGTGCGCCCCGCCCAGCTTGGCCGCCTCGGCCTGGGCGAACGCCACGGCCGCATCGGCCAGGCGCTCGGCCGGGGAGACGGGCGCCTGAGCCACCAGGGCCGGCGCGAGGAGGAGCAGGGCCGCGGTACGCATGAGATCTACCGCTTGAGGTTGTTCAGCAGGCTGAGCATGTCGTCCACGGTGCGGATGGTCTTCGAGTTGGCCTCGTAGGCCCGCTGGCCGATGATCATGTTCACCATCTCCTCGGCCACATCCACATTGGAGACTTCCAGGAAGCCCTGGTTGATGGTGCCCAGACCGTCCGAGCCGGGCGTGCCGTCGATGGCCTCGCCGCTGGCCAGGGTGGGCTGCAGCAGGTTCCGGCCCAACTGGTTCAGGCCCGTGGGGTTGACGAAATGCGACAGGGTGATCTGGCCCACCTGCTGGGGCTGGGTCTGGCCGGGCTGGGTGACGCTCACGGTGCCGTCCCCGGCGATGGTCACGCTCAGGGCGTCCTGGGGGATGGTGATCTGGGGATCCAGCAGGTAGCCCGCCGAATTCACCAGGGCGCCGTTCTGGTCCGTGGTGAAGCCGCCATCCCGGGTGTAGGCCAGGGTGCCGTCCGGCTGGGTGACCCGGAAGAAGCCGTCGCCCTCGATGGCCATGTCGAAGCGGTTGGCCGTCTGGCGCAGGTTGCCGGTGCTGAACTGCCGCATGAGGCTCTGCAGCTTCGCGCCGTGGCCCAGCTGGATGCCGGCCGGGATCGTGCTGCTGGTGCTGGAGTTCGTGCCCGCCAGGTTCACGGTCTGGTAGAGCAGATCCTGGAACTCCGCCCGGGCCTTCTTGAAGCCCGTGGTGTTCACATTCGCCAGGTTGTTGGAGATGGTGTCCATGTTGTACTGCTGGACATTCATGCCCGCCGCCGCCGACCACATCGCTCGCATCATGAGAACCTCCCGGTCAATTCACTGAAATTGTTGAAGACTGAGGACTAGCGGGTGATCGCGACATCGTTGATCGAGCGCGAATCGAGATCGTTCGTGAGGGTCGAGGCCACCTTCATGCTCAGCTCGAAGAGCCGGTTCAGGCGGATCATCTCGACCATGGTGGAGGCCGTATCCACGGCGCTCTGCTCCAGGTGACCCTGGGTGACCGTGCCCGTGACGGGGGCCTCCGCCGCCCCGGCAGGATCGAAGCGAAGGGCGCCGGTGCGCTTCAGGGCACCGGGTTTCTCATAGGCCTTCAAGTCCAGCTGGCCCAGCACCTGCTCCTTCTGGGAGACGGTGCCGTCGGCCGTGATGGAGACCGTGCCGTTCTTGGGGTCGACGGTGATGGGCTGGCCGTTTTTGCCCAGCAATGGGCTGCCGTCCATGGCCTGGATCTGTCCCCCCTGGCCCATCTGGAGGCGGCCATCCCGGGTCGCCCGGTCTCCACCGGGGGTGCGCACCATCAGGAAGGCGTTGCCTTCGATGGCCACATCCAGGGAACGGCCGGTGGCCCGGAGGGCACCCTGCGTGGTGACCACGCCGGTCTCCCCGAACACCACCCCATCGTTCACGCTGCCGCTCAGGGGCAGCTTCCGCCCGCTGCCCGCGGCCTTGTTGAAGACGGCGAAGAAGGGCTGATCGGGCTTGTAGCCCACGGTCGCCGCATTCGCCAGGTTGTTCGCCACCACATCCAGCTGGAAGGCCCGAGCCTTCAAGCTGCCAGCGGCGACATAGTATCCGGAGTCCATTAGGCACCTCTCGCCCAGCCAGCGACCGGGACAGGAGGACTACCGCCAAAGGGATGCCAAAAGGAGGATCCCGGGGTGCAAAAGCAAACCGGCCTCCCGAAGGAGGCCGGTCCGATGTTGAACAGTATGAATTACAGCTTGTTGACGTTGGTCGCCTGGGGGCCCTTCTGGCCCTGACCAACCTGGAAGCTGACGCGCTGATTCTCGTCCAGGGTGCGGAAGCCCGTGGTCTCGATCGCGGAGTGATGAACGAACAGATCCGCACCACCGTCATCGGGGGTGATGAATCCGAAACCCTTTTCGGCGTTGAACCACTTGACGGTTCCCTGAGCCATGTTGCCTACCTATGTTCTTTGTCCTGGATGTAGATGCATTGTTCCTTCCAGGCGAGGCTGCAACGCTTGTTCTGCCCGCACGACTGACGGGCAATCCACAGTATAGGCCGGTTCTGCATCCAATTTTCAAAAAATCGACAGCCAATCGCAATTGATGCTCAAACCCCGATTCTGGGGTCGGTTCTAGAGCCAGTTCTCAGAGATAGGTCCGGGCCCCCACGAAGGCCTTCTGGTAGTAGCGGTCCGAAAGCTGATCCTGACAGATCCCGCGCCCGGCCGAGGGGGCGTGGATGAAGGCCCCCTGCCCCACATAGAGCCCCACATGGCTCACCCGCCCACCCCCCGGGGCGAAGAACAGGAGGTCGCCTGCCCGGGCCTGCCCCAGATCCACCGGGCTGCCCACCTCGAACTGGGCCTGGGATGAGCGCGGCAGCCGCAGCCCGTTCAGCCGGTAGACCGCCCCCGTGAGGCCGGAGCAGTCGAACCCCCGCTCCGTGGTGCCCCCGAACAGGTAGGGCACACCCAGGTAGCCCCGGGCGGTCTCCACCAGACTGGCCCGCAGGCCCCGCTCGTCCGTCGGGTGGACCTGCGGACGGCCCGAAGCCCCCGGGGCCGAACCGTCCGGCGCCACCACCCAGAAGGCCTCGATCACGCCTGCGCGCGTCAGGGCCTCGCCCCTGGCCCGCGCCTTCTCCCGGGTGGCAAAGTCACCGAAGCGCACCCGGTAGAGGCCTTCACCCGAAGCGTAGTAGGTGGCCTCCAGTCCCTGGGCCTGCAGAGATTCCGCGAAGCGCGCGGCGTTCTCCACCTTGGCGAAGGCGCCCGCCTGCAGCGTGTAGCCCAGGCGGGGGAGGGCTCGCGCGACCACGCCCCTGGGCCGCTCCGGCGAGGTCCGCTCCGGCAGGGGGCGCGGCGCGCGGCTGCAGGCCGCCGTCAGCACCAGCAGGGCCATGAGGATCTTCCCGGCTCCCCGCCCCATCTTCATGGTTCCGCCTCCGAGGTCCTGCCCGCCTACTTCAGGAACGCCAGCAGCGCTGCGTGGAAGCGCTCCGGTGCCTCCAGGTGGGGGATGTGGCCCACGCCATCGAGCGCCACGAGCTTCGCACCGGGGATGGCGGCCTGCGCGCGGCGCCCCAGCTCGGGATAGCGGCCCAGCGTGGCCAGCACCTCGGGCGTCAGCGCCCCGCGCCCCAGCGTCGTGCGGTCCGCCTGCCCGATGACCAGCAGGGTGGACACCGTGAGGCGCGGGAAGTCCTGCACCACGGGCTGGGTGTAGATCATGTCGTAGGTCAGGGCGGAAGCCTTGGCCGCCCGGGGCCACTCGCCGCTGAGCGTGGCCCGCCACGCCAGGTCGGCCCAGAGGCCGAACTCGGGCCTCCAGGTGGCAAAGTAGGTGCGGTAGAAGCGGTCCAGCCCCTCCCGCGTGGGCGTGAGCATGGATTTGTAGGTGGCGTCCACGCTGGTGAAGGGCACCTTCACGCGGTAGTCCTCCAGGCCGATGGGGTTCTCCAGCACGAGCCGCACCGTGGCCGCCGGATAGAGCAGCGCGTAGCGCACCGCCAGCATGCCGCCCATGGAGTGGCCCACCACCGTCACCTTCGCCACGCCCAGACTGTCCAGCAAGGCCTTCGTGGTCTGCGCCAGCAGCTCAAAGCTGTAGTGGAGGTCGGGCTTGGGTGACCGGCCGAAGCCGATCTGGTCCGGCACCACCACCCGATACCCCGCCGCCGATAGAGCCTGGATCGTGCCCGCCCAGTAGGCCCCGAAGAAGTTCTTCCCGTGGAGCAGCAGCACCGCCTGGCCGTTGGCGGGACCCGTTGGCGCCACATCCATGTACGCCATCCGCAGGTCCTGCCCCTCCACCGTCACCGGGAAGAAGCGCACGGGATGGGGATAGGGGTGGTTCTCCAGCGCCACGCCCAGGGGTTCTGGAGCAGGTTCCTGGGCGAAAGCCGGGGCGGCGAGCAGCAACAGGAGGGCGAAGATGGCGCGAGGCATGGGCCGGAGCATAGCAAACCGGCGCGCCCCGTGTGCCATGCCCTCCACCCCGCCTACTTGAGCTTGTCGAGTTCGCCCTGGATGCGAAGGCGCTGGTCTTCCTGCTTCACCTTGTCGAGGGCCCGGCGGTAGTTGGCGATGGCCTGGGCCTTGTCGCCTTTGAGGGCATAGGCCTCGGCCAAGCTGTCGTAGACATTCCAGGAGTCCGGGTGATCCTGGATATTCCGCTGGAAGAGGGCCAGGGCCTCATCCACCTTGTTCTGTCCCAGCAGCGCGTAGCCCAGCTGGTTGACCTCCAGCTCCGTGGCCTTCGCCAGGGCCTTCGCCCGCAGGGCCTCGGCGCCCTGGGTGTCCCCCTTCTTCTCGAGCAGCGCGGCCTTGACGCGTGCCCCCGCAAAGGTCTCCTTCAGCGCCAGAGAGCGGTCCGCCCAGGTCATGGCCTCATCCAGGTTCACCTCGCTGCGGACGCACCAGCCCGCGGCGGCACTCCAGCTTTCGGGGAAGAACTGGTGGAGGCCCCGCAACTGGTCCCGCAGGCTCTGGACCACGGCCTGCTTCGTGTCCACCGCCAGCGGGATGGGCACCCGCAGCTTCTCCCAGCGCAGCGACAGGGTGACGCCCATCTCCGTGGGGTCGTCGAAGGTGAAGGCCAGGCGCTCCGTGGGCTCGGCGGCTACGGGGGTCACCGTCATGCGGGCCAGGTCCTCCTTCGGCGTGTAACCGTAACTTCCCCAGCCGTGGGACTGGCTGCTGAAGATCACCGTCCAGGCCGTGGCCGTGGGCACCATGTGGAGGCCGTAGCGGCCCGCGGGCAGCAGCGTGCCGCCCACGCGGACGGGGGTGGAGAAGGCCACGACCGTATTCTCGTTGGCCCCGGCCCGCCAGACCTGACCGTAGGGCACCAGCCCACCCCAGACTTTGCGGCCCGCCACCGCAGGGCGGTGATACGACACCTCAAGTTCCGTCACCCCTACCGTCTGGCGGACCATCGCCTGGGGGCTGGCCTGGGGAAGTGTGAGTGGCGGCGCCTGGGCGACGAGCGCGGGGGCGATTCCCAGAAGGGTTAAGGTGATGCGACGCATGGAACACCTCCGGAGAGAATCCTGGGCCGAAGCCTCCAGGATCGAGAAGGGCACAGGGACGACCCGTGCGATTCCAGGGGTGGGTCTCTGGCCCTGCTTCGTCACTCGTGGGACCATAAAATCAGATCTTCGCCTCTATGCCTGAACCGCACCCCTGCACTCTTGGGTTCCACCTCCCACGCGGAGCGGCTCAGACCGTGACATGAGCGGGCTGCCTCACACCCTAGTTCACGGTCCGCCAGGCCGCGCCCTTACCACCTTCTTTCTCCCGAGCCTTCACCATGCGTCCATCTAGGCCCTTGCTCTCGAGTCTCGCGGGTTTGAAAGAATGGCTGGTGGCCGTGGCTGCTGTCCTCTTCCTGTCGGCCCTGTCGGGGTGCGGCGGCGGGTCCGGGGGATCCGCTGCTCCCGCCAAGGTGCAGCAACCCGTCACCTTTGCCTCTAGCCTGACCCTTAAGCAAGGCTCGGGCTTCGACATCATCCAGTTGGATTGGGTCAGACCCACCGCGACCTACGACGGCTTCCTGCTCGAGGCCAGCGTGGCGGGTGGCCCCTTCCAATCGCTGACGAACGACATCCTCCCCGGGAATTGGGAGAGCATCATCCTGACTTTCGACCCGAGCACACCCGAGCTGCTGGATCTCCAATTCCGGATGTGCGCGGTTCGTGGCGGCGTCAAATACGAGTACACCAATGCCGTTCCCTATTTCAGGGGTCTGCGCCCCGCTTCCCAGGTGACGGCGGCCCTGCTTCGGGGAGGGTTATTCATCAATTGGACGAAAGCCTCCCTGGCAGCGGATGCCGTCCGGGTTGAAAGGGCCTTGCTGAACCCTGATGGCAGCTTCAGCGGCTGGCAGCCTCTCGCACAACTCGGTGCCGATGCAGTCTCGTTCCTCGATCAGGATCTCGTGGAAGGCACCACCTGCTCCTACCGGGTTACCTATGCCAAGGGCACGGTTTCAAGCGCTCCGGCGCTGACCACCGCGCCTCCCATACCGGTCTCCTCCGTGATCGCCTTCTCCGCCACCGCTCAAGCGGACGGTATCCATCTCGGGTGGAAGAACCGCAGCAGCCTCGCCACGGAGATTGTGGTGTGGAGGTCCCCGGGATCGGGGAATGGCTACGCGTCCACCTTCGTCACGGACATCGCGCATCTGTCGCCAACTTCCAGCACCTTTGTGGATGCCCTGAACACTCCCGGTACCTACGAGTACTATCTCGAAACAAAGACCGCGACAGCCTCCGTCTGGTCCCCGATTGCCCAGGCTCAGTACCAGGTTCCCAATGCGCCCATGGTGTCGGCCCAGGTCCTGTCGCTTCCGACCGCGACCTGGATGTTCCGGTCAGGCCATGGAACGACCTGCCTGAGCCTTGACGACAAGGCTTCCCCAGGAGTGCGGATCTTCAACGGGTCCACCTGGGACGCGCATCCAGCCCTGGGAGCCCTGTGGCTCTATCCCTATGTCCGATTCGATGCCTCGGACCATCCCCACTTCGTGTCGCTGAAGCCAGTGGGCGGGTTGTGGGTGGAGTTCGACCTGATCCACGAGTGGCACGACGGGGTCCAATGGCAGTCCGAGCCCATCCTCACTCGGAAGGTATTCACCGGCTCCGCCTTTGCTTCCAGTGGCAATGCCTTCGAGCTGGATTCGTCCGGGCAGATTCACCTCCTCCTCGATGAAAGCCAGGAACAGCGACCGTCGACCACCTCTCTTGTCTACATCCACAAGGGCGGCTCAGGCTGGCTCGATGAATCGCTGAATGTCCTCGCGGCCCAGTCCTACAACCGGGTGACGCTCGCCATGGATCCGTCGAATGACCCTCATGTCGTCATCTGGGGCTCCGACGGAAATGGCTTCGAACTGTCTCGCGCCTCCGACGGCACTTGGACTTCCTCACTTCTTCCCATCACCCAACCCAGCAGCGGAGCCTTCAGCAAGCTGGTGTTCCCTGCCCCCGATCGCGCCCTGCTCGTCTTCGACCGGATCGCACCCAGCGGCCCTCCACTCCCGGATGTGGACCTGATGTGCATCGAAAAGGTCACCGGCACCTGGCAATCGCCGTATCGACTGGGGGCCGCTTCCGTCTTCGGCCTCCGCTACGACGGGGACATTGCTCTCTCCGCCGACCGGTCCCGGATCGCCCTGCTCGCAAACGCGTCCACCGACCGCCTTCTCTACCTCTTCTCCAAGGGCACCTGGATACCCCTCGCCTTGAGCCCCCGCTTCATCGGTTACGAGCGGAATCCGGCCCTCGCCTTTGATGACACGGGCCGGGTGACCATCTTTGGGCGGGACTCGCTGACGACAGGAGCCACATCGACCTATACGATCCTGAAGGAGACCCCGTAGGGTCTGGGATCACGAGCGCGCCACGCTTCTCTGATCACCCCACCTCGAACACCGCCAACCCATCCTGCAGGGTTGTCTTCCCGCGGACGGATACGACCTCCCCCACCCGGAAGGGGCGCTGGCGGCGCTTGAGGACATCGGGAAAGGCCACGGCTTCGCAGAGGTCGGTGTCGTCCTCGAAGGTGACGAACTGCATGCGGTCACCCCCCTCCGTGCGCACCTCCTTGTCCGCCACCACCAGGGCCCAAAAGCTCAGGCCGCGGCCGGGCTTGCTCTGACCCACATCCGCCACACGGTCGGGCCCGCCGCCCTTGCGCACCCGGGAGAGGGCGGCGGGGTGGATCTCCAGGGTGAGATCCATGGTCTGCAGCTCCAGGTCCGCGCGGTCGAAGGCGTCCGTGGGGCGTGGGCGCACCCCGGAGGGCACGCCACCGAGCCGCGCCCACATGAGACGCGTGCGGTCGCCATCCGGCGCCCAGCGGTCGAAGGTCCCGGCGGCGCAGAGGGCCTCGGCAGTGGTCACGGAGGGCTTCACGCGGCCCAGCAGGTCGTCCAGATCCGCGAAGGGGCCACGCTGTTCCCGATCCTCCAGCAGCTTCTCCACCTCCTTCGCCAGGGCGCCCTGCACCTGCATGAGGCCCACACGCAAGGCCTGGTCGCCCTCCGCCGTGAAAGCCCAGGCGGAGGCGTTGGCATCGGGCCCCCGCACCACGAGGCGGTGGCGGCGGGCGTCGCCCAGGTAGGCGATGGCGGGGTAGTAGCCGCCCTGGTTGGTGATGACCGATGCGAAGAACGCCGCCGGGTGGTGGGCCTTGATCCAGGCGCTCTCGAAGCTCACCTGGGCGTAGCTGGCGGAGTGTGGCTTGCAGAAGGAGTAGCCTCGGAAGGTGCGGATCATGTCCCAGGCCTCATCCACGGTTGAAGGCTGCACGCCCTGCACGGCACAGCCTCCGCGGAACCGCGCCTCGTAGTAGGGCAGCTTCTCCTCACAGTCCGACCGGCCCAAGAGCTTGCGGAGCTGGTCGGCCTCGTGGTGGCTCCAGCCCGCCAGCGCCACGCAGACCTTGATGACATCCTCCTGGTAGACCAGCACGCCATAGCTCTCGGACAGCAGCTGGTTGAACACGGGATCACTGGGTTCCCAGGCCTCCTCGCCGCGACTGCGCTTCACATAGCGGTCCACCCAGCGATAGGCGGCAGGGCGGATGAGGCTGCTGTGGATCACCAGTGTCTCGAAGCCGCCCTTCCGCACCCGCTGCTGGAGTTGCCGCGTGGCGGGACTTTCGGCATAGAACACGCCGATGCTGTCGCCCCGGGCCAGCAGGGCCTGGGTGTCGGCGTCGCCGCGCGAGTGGGTGCCGGGATCCTTCGGCACGCGGTCGCCCAGCACCTCGTAGGCATCGCGGATGACGGCGAGGCTGCGGTTGCCCAGGAGATCGATCTTCACCAGGCCATAGTTCTCCACGCCATCCTTGTCCCAGGTGGTGGTGGACACATTGTCCTTGGCGGGCGCGGGCTGGAAGGCGGCGTGCTCCCAGAAGGGACCGGGCGTGACGACGGTGCCGCCGGGGTGCACGGAGAACTGGTGGAAGTGCCCCTTCAGCGCCAGAGCCTGGCGCAGGATCGTGTCCCAGGCGGGGTTCTCGGCGGCGCGGACCAGGCCCCCTTCCCAACCGCGGACATAGCGGGCCAGCTGCTTGAGCTCGCTGTCGGGCCGCCCATGGGCCTGGGCCACGGCCCGCAGGGCGCCCTTGGCCTTGAAGAAGGCGTGGTTGGCCACCATCGCCACGCGGTTGCGGCCGTAGCGCTCGAACACCTTCTGGATGACATCCTCCCGCTCGTCCCAGGCGAAATCGATGTCCATGTCCGGCGGATCCTTGCGCTCCTTCGTGAGGAAGCGCTCGAACATGAGGTTCGTGGCCACGGGGTCCACATTGCTGAGGCCCAGGGCGTAGCTCACCAGCGAGGCGGCGCCGCTGCCCCGGCCGCAGATGCGGGGCATGGCACCCTGCGCGGCATGCACGATGTCCTCCACCAGCAGGAAGTAGCGGGCGAACTCCATGCTGGAGATGAGTTGCAGCTCCCGCTCCATGCGGACCAGCACCTCGCCGTCTGGATGCTTGAACCGCGCCGCTACGCCCGCCCGCACCTTCTCCCGCAGGAGGGCGTCGAGGTCCGCGCCTTCGCGGCCCAGGGGGTCGGCCAGCACCCACTTCCCCCAGTGCATGTTCCAGCCCGAGATGCGCTCCAGGACGGCCGCCGTGGCCCGTGCTACGGCGGGCTCGCCGAAGGGGAAGCGGGCCTCCCAGTCGGCGCGGGGTACGGCGGCATCCAGGGGGTCCCACAGGGCCTCGGTGCGGACGAGCGTGGCCTGCTGGTCGATGGCCCGCTTGAGCCGGTGCATCTCCAGCCCCTCGGCCGTGCGGAACCGAAGCACCTGGGGCGCCACCACCTCCAGGCCCGCCGCCAGGGCCTTGCGGGCCTCCTGGGCGCGGCGGGGGTGGGCCAGCAGGGCGCCGTAGAGCCCCTCCCGCAGCAGGGCATCCAGCCCCGCCAGATCCTCGGCCAGCAGCACGCAGTCCTGCGGCGGTTCGGGAGCGCCCAGGCCGGGAATCTCCGACCCCGGCGCCGCGTCATGGGCCTGGGCCGAGAGCAGGCGGTTCAGGGCGGCGTAGCCCGCATCCGTGAAGGGCAGCGCGCCGTAGCCGTGCCCCCGCCAGGTGAAGCGGCTGCCCAGGTGCAGGCGGAAGCCCGTCCACCGGGGATCCGGGGACAGGCCCTCCAGCTTCCGAGCCTCGTGGATCCACTCCAGCACTCCCCGCAGCTTCGGATAGCCCGCCACGCCCCGGTCCCAGCAGACCAGGTCGCGGTAGCCCAGCTGGCGCGCCAGCGAAAGGAGCTGCTTTGCCGGGTAGACGCCTTCACCAATGGAGAAATCGGAGATGCCAAGGGCGAACATGGGACTCTCAGGCGCCCTGCTTCATCCACCCCGGCAGGACAGCCCTGTCCGGGAAGCGCCGGCGGAGACGGGCGAGGGTGGGTTCGAGGCGTTCGAGGCGCTGGTGCGCCGGATCCTCGAAGAGGGCGCGTGCGCGACCCAGGCCCCAGGCCAGACGCAGCTCCACCTCACGCACGAGGAGACGACGGGTGGCCAGGGCCAGGAAGGCCTGTTGGAGGCGGCGGGCCAGCACCAAGGGCGGCGTCGTCAGATCCTCGGGGGCGGCGTGCCAGGCGTGGGGCTCGCCATCCACATCCCACCAACGCAGGGTCAGGTGGCGCGGGTGGCGGGCATCGGACCAGAGCCAGTCCAGGCAGCGGGCGGCCAGGGCCACTTCCTCGGGCAGGCAGGGGGGCTGGAGGCGCCAGCCATGTCGGGCATGGCCGGGGCGCTCCGTGAGCAGGGGCAGTCGGGGCCGGTCCTCGCCGCGGACACGGGCCTGCAGGTCCGGCGCCACCGTGGCGTTCGTCAATTCCGCCAGCACGGGCAGGGGTACGGGCTGGAGGTCGCCGAAGCGGCGGAGGCCCAGGCGGTGGAAGCGGTCCCGGGTGCGGGGCGCCAGGTCCGACAGGCGACGCAGGGACTGGGGGCTGAGAAAGGAAGCCTCGGCACCGTCCGCCACCCACTCCAGGTGATGCTCGGCGTGGGCGGCGATCTGGGCGGCGGTGGCGCTGAGCGAGAGCCCTCCGTGGCTGGCCCAGCCGTGCCGGTCGGTCAGCTCGCGGCACATGCGCGCGGCGGTATCCGCCAGGGGGCCGAAGATCCGCTGGGTGCCCTGGAGCTCCACCAGGGCTTCGCCCAGACGCAGAAGTTGCCCCTGGGGTGTCCAGTGCTGGAGGAAGTCGCCCAGGCTCCCCTGGGCCTCCCACCACACCTGGGGGGCCGGATCCAGCACCCGCAGGCCCGGGGCCACCCGCAGGGCCTGATCCAGGGGCAGGCCCGGGGCCAACCCCTCGGCCCGGCCCAGGCGATTCACGAACCAGAGGGTGGGCGAACGGGGGCTTTCGGGATTCAGGAAGGCCAAGGGCCGGTCCCGCAAGGCGCCATCCCGTCCACAGGCCAGCTGGAACGGCAGTTCGGGAACCCACATCGCCAGCACCGGAACCTCCAGAGGGGATCCAAGTATGGCGAATTTTTAGCGAAAAACAACCCGAGATCAACCCCTGCCCCCGGGGTGGGGCCGATTCCGCCAAGGCGGCGTCGGCATTGGTCACATACAGGCTAATCCATCAAAATCCGCACTTATGCGCCTGTTGGAATTCCGGGATACTGGCCCTTCGCGAGCCCGGAAAGCCTCGCATGAAGGGGCATCGCACCCCATTCATCCACCGGCAAGGCCCGCCGTTCCCCCTGTCCCACCCCCGGAGTTCCCATGGCCTGCCCCCTTCGCCCTTCCCGCACCCTCCTGGCCTTCCTGATCACCGGCTCCACGGCCGGAACGCTGCTGGGATCGGGCTTTCAGTTGCGGGAGCAGAGCCCCAGCGCCCAGGGCAACGCCTACGCCGGCATCAGCGCCGGGGGCACCGACATCGGCAGCATGTTCTTCAATGTGGCCACCCTCACCCGCTTCGAAGGGAACCAGGCCGTGCTGGGCTTTAGCAGCATCACCCCCTCAGCCCGCCTGGAAGGCGGTTCCGCCTCCAGGGCCACCCCCCTGGGCGGCAGCCCGGTCAGCGGCACCGCGGGTGGCGATGCGGGCCGCCAGGCGGTCCTCCCCGTCGCTTACGCGCTCTGGAGCGCGAGCCCAGACCTGAAGCTGGGCCTTTCCCTGAACAGCCCCTTCGGTCTTGGCAGCGAGTACGAAGCCAACTGGATCGGCCGGTACCACGCGATCAAGTCCCAGATCACGGTGGTGGAAGTCGCCCCCAGCCTGGCCTGGCGCGTGGATTCCCGCTGGTCCCTGGGCGCTGCCGTGGTGGCCCGGTATGTGGACGCCGAACTGACCAACGCCGTGGACTTCGGTGCGGTGGGCGCGGCCCTTCGCATCCCCGGCTACATTCCGGGAACCCAGGACGGCGCCGTGAAGGTGACGGGAAAGCAGTGGAAATACGGCTACAAGCTGGGGGTCCTCTTTGAGCCCACCCGGGATCTGCGCCTCGGCGCGGCCTACCACTCCCGCATCGACTTCGCCCTGAAGGGAGATGTGCACTACGAGGGTGTCCCCGCGGCGTTGAAGGCGGCGTTCCAGGATGGAGGAGCCACCCCCCGGGCCAACCAGCCCGCCACCGCCTCCTTGGGTGCGGCCTGGGAGGTCACCCCGGGCCTGAGCCTCCAGGCGGAGGCTGCCCGGACCTTCTGGAGCTGCTTCCAGGACATCCGCATCGAGTTCGCCTCGGGCCAGAGCACCTCCGTCACCGAGGAGAAGTGGAAGGACACCTGGTTCCTGTCCCTGGGCACCACCTGGAAGCCGAACGACACCTGGACCTTCCGGGCCGGCCTGGCCAGGGACCAGGCGGCGACCTCGGACGCCTACCGCACCCCCCGCATTCCCGACGCGGACCGCACCTGGCTGAGTGCCGGCGCAGGCTACGCCTTCAGCAAGGCCTTCGCCTTGGACCTGGGCTACAGCTACATCTTCGTGAAGGATTCCACCCTGAATCTCAAGGCGGGCAGCCCCGGCAACCCGGACTTCTTCCGCGGCAACCTCTCCGGCACCTACCGCAATCGCATCCAGGTCCTGGCCCTGCAGGCCCGCTACAGCTTCTGAAGCGGGCCCGCGGCGACAAGGCCTTGGCGCCCCGTCTCAGGGCTCCATCTGGAACCGGTGCGTGCACTCGACCCAGCTCTCGGAGCCGTCTTTGTATCGCTCCCGCTTCCAGATGGGCACGCGCTGCTTGATCTCGTCCATGATCCAGGCCGCGGCCTGGAAGCTCTCGGCGCGGTGGGCGCTGCTGGTGACGACGAGGACGGCGGCCTCGGTGAGGGGCACCATGCCGATGCGGTGGTGGACGGCGCAGCGGGTGAGCCCGTAGCGCTCGATGGCCTTTTCGCGCAGGAGGCCCAGCTCCTTCTCCGCCATGGGCACATAGGCCTCGTAGGCCAGCTCCAGCACGGGGCGGCCTTCGTGGTGATCCCGCGCCCGGCCTTCGAAGAGCACGAGGGCGCCGGCATGGGGGTCTTCCATGACACTTCGTAAAGCCATCGCGTCCAGAGGCGCTTCCTGAACCGCTATCCAGGGAATCATGCGTGTCTCCGCTTCAGGCCCAAACATACACTGAACTGTTTCCCGAGGTCCGCCATGTCCATGCCTCACATCGATCCCAACACTGTCTTCGACACCCTCGGCCGCCACATGCTGGTGGACGGGTTCCACCTGGTGATGGACCTGGAGAAATCCCATGGTTCCTGGATCGTGGATGCCCGGGACGGCCGGAAGTACCTGGATTTCTATACCTTCTTCGCCACCACCCCCCTGGGCCACAACCACCCCCGCCTACGGGAGGCGGCCTTCGTCCAGCGCCTGGGCGAAATCGCCGTCAACAAGCCCGCCAACTCGGACATCTACACCACGGCCTTCGCGGAGTGGGTGGAGGCCTTCGGCACCCATGCGGCGCCTGACTACCTGCCCCACCTGTTCTGGATCGACGGCGGCTCCCTGGCGGTGGAGAACGCCCTGAAGGCGGCCTTCGACTGGAAGGTGCGCAAGAACCTGGCGGCGGGCAGGGGCGAGAAGGGCTCGCAGGTCATCCACTTCCGCGAGGCCTTCCACGGCCGCAGCGGCTACACGCTCAGCCTCACGAACACCGCCGATCCCCGGAAATACCAGTACTTCCCCAAGTTCCCCTGGCCCCGCGTGCCGAACCCCAAGCTCACCTTCCCCATGGACCTCGCCAAGATCGAGGCCGCGGAGGCCGAAGCCGTGGCTGCCATCGAAGCGGCCGTGGCCCAGAATCCCGACGACATCGCCTGCCTGATCATCGAACCCATCCAGGGCGAGGGCGGTGACAACCACTTCCGGGGCGAATTCCTGGCGAAGCTGAGGGTCCTGGCGGACCGTCATGAATTCCTGCTGATCTTCGACGAAGTGCAAACGGGCTTCGGCGCCACGGGCCAGTGGTGGGCCCACCAGTGGTTCGGCGTGCAGCCCGACATCATCGCCTTCGGCAAGAAGGCCCAGACCTGCGGCATCGCCGCCGGCCGGCGCCTCGACGAAGTGGACAGCGTGTTCAAGGTACCCAGCCGCATCAACAGCACCTGGGGCGGCAACCTGGTGGACATGGTGCGCGGCACGCGCATCATCGAGGTCATCCGCGAGGAGCACCTGCTGGAGCACGGCGTGAAGCAGGGCGAGCGCCTGCTCAAGGGCCTGCAGGAGATCCACCGCGACTTCCCCGAGTTCACCGCGAACCCCCGAGGCCGCGGCCTCTTCTGCGCCATGGACATCGCCAGCCCCGAGCTGCGCAATGCCGTGGTGGCCAAGGGCCACGAGCTGGGCATGATGATCCTCTCCACCGGCGTGAAGGGGCTGCGCTTCCGCCCCGCCATGAACCTCACGACCCCGGATCTGGACCTGGGCGTGGAGCTGCTCCGCAAGGCCGTGGCACAAGTGGCGGCCGCTTCCCCTACTCTGGTGGGATGAAGATCGAGCTCTACTGCGATGGCGCATGTCTTGGGAACCCCGGCCCCGGTGGCTGGGGGTACCTGCTGAGGGTGCACCTCGCCACGGGGATCCAGGAAAAGGAAGGTTCCGGCCCCGAGGCCGACACCACCAACAACCGCATGGAGCTGATGGCCGCCATCCGCGGCCTGGAGGCCCTCACCAAGCCCTGCCAGGTGCTGCTCCAGAGCGATAGCCAGTATGTGGTGAAGGGCATCACCTCATGGCTGAAGGACTGGAAGCGGCGCGGCTGGAAGAAGGCCGACGGCAAGCCAGTCCTGAACGCGGACCTCTGGCAGGCGCTGGACGCCCAGTTGGCCCGGCACCATGTGGAGGCCCGCTGGGTGAAGGGTCACGCGGGCCACACGGAGAACGAGCGGGTGGACCGCCTGGCCAACGAGGCGGCGCAGTCCCTACTCGCTAGCTGACAGGCTTTCCGGGGCGGGGTTCCCCCGACCCGGAAAGCGGGGGTTCGGGGGGACATCGCGAGCGAAGCGAGCAGGCGGTCCCCCCGGAGCGTATCAACGTCGCTTGGGGAACTTGTAGACGATCTCGGGCGTCCAGCCGCGCACGGGCTTGCCGTCGCGGACGGCGGGACTGAACGAGGACTTGTTGGCCGCCTCGATGGCCGCCTCGTCGAACCCGTAGGAACCAGACACGCCCTCGATCACGGACACCTTCAGGGGATGGCCCTGTTCGCTCACGAACACCTTCAGCCGCACGAAGTGGTCGAGGTTGGTCTCCCAGCGCATCTGGACGGCCCGGAGGGGGAAGGCCGGCGCGATCTGGCTGGTTACGCGGGCAGGTTGGTCGTTGTTGACGGCCGGGGCCATGGTCTGGGGCGCGGCGGTCTGGGGCGTGGGCACCTGGGTGGGCACGGCGGCGGGCCGCTGGGCCTCCTGCATGGGCTGGGGCTTGGGCGGCTCCGGCGCGGGCGGAGCGGCGGCCACCTTGGTCTCGGCGGCCTTCTTCTGCTCGGCCAATTTCTGCTCGGCCGCCTTCTGCTCGGCCAGCTTCTGCTCGGCCAGCCTCTGCTGCCGCTCCACTTCAAGCTTGCGGGCCTGGGCCTCGTCCAGCTGCTTCTGGATCCGGGCCTTCTCTTCCACGGACTTCGTTTCGCTCAGCTGCTTCTGGAGCTGGGCGGTCTTCTCGGTCTCGGCCTTGGCCTTGGCATCGAGGTCGGACTTCTGCTGCTCGATCTGCACCTTCAGGAGCTGGAGTTCCGCCAGCTGCTTCTGCATGGCTGGATCGACCTTGGGGCGGCCGAAGAGGATGTAGCCCAGACCGAGGATCACCACCGCGGCCAGGCCGCCGCCGATGAGGAGGGTCTTGTTCTTCTGGTTGGCCTCCTCCGCCGCGTGCCCGTCGATATGCTCCACGCGGGTGGCGCCGCTTCGCAGCGTCTCGCCGGCGGCGGTGTAGGCCAGGTAGTTGTCCCCCTGCTCCGCCTTCATGGCCAGCGCGTCCCGGTCGTTCTCCTCCCGGAACAGCGTGTGCATGAAGAAGGCCATGTTGAAGGTGGTGGGGCTGTACTCGCCGTCGTAGAGCACCCGCTCCAGCTCGGTGTTGAAGGCCTCTACCGTGGCGAAGGGCTGACGGCCCAACAGCAGGCGGCCCAGGAAGGCGCGGATCTCCGCGGGCAGGGGCGCCTCCTCCTGCGCGGCCTTGAGCGTGGCCTTGTCCAGGAGGGTCTGGAAGTCGCCGCCGAGGGGCAGCTGCTCGAAGGTGAGCAGTTCGTAGAGCACGGCGCCCAGCGCGAACAGATCCTGCTGGAGGGCATCGTTCTCGGGGCCCTGGAGGTAGGGTGCGAGCTTGCGCTTCGCTGTGGGGGCCTTGGCCAGCATGCTCTTGGCCAGAGCGGCATAGGGGGCGTCCACGATCTGGGTGGCGCCTTCGAAGCTCACCCACACGCTGTGCGGGCTCAGCACGCCGTGGCTGGCGCCCTTGGCCTGCATCTGCACGATGCCCTGGGCCACGCCCTGGATCACCGTGAGGGCATGATCGACGCCGAAAGGGATCTGCTCCTGCCGGGCTTTCTCAATGAGCTGCGCGAGGCTGCGGCCGGGCACATAGTCCCAGGCCACATGCGGCGCCTTGCCGCTCTCCACCCGGTAGCCCAGCCCGTAGATGCGCGCGCCGCCCAGCAGGGGCACCACGCGGCCAGCTTCGGACAAGCGGGTGTTCATGCCCGCCTGGAACATCTCCTCCGAGAAGGTCCGCACCAGGGCGTGGCGGTCGAAGTTGCTGCCGGTGATGACGACGGCCCGATGGATCGCGCCGAAAGGATCGCTAGCCAGGTCTGAGGCCAGCAGATAGGACCCGAGGCGCGTATAGGTGCCCATGACTTTCTCCAGAGGGAATGCTTGGAAAGATAGCTTGAAAGTCGTGATTCGCCTAGCGAATCGAGGGTTCTTTCGGGTTCGCGGGATCAGGCGCGGGCGGAATCTCCCACTGGTCCCCGGCTGCCCGCCAAGCCAGGATCCAGAGGTTGGCCGTGGCGTGGACGCCATTGGAAAAAGCCAGCTGCATCTGGGCGAAGGGAAGGGACAAGTCGTCCCAGGGACCGATGCGGCGACCAGCATTTTCGTCGAAATGTTCCCGGAGGCGCCGGTTCCGCTCCTGCTTGGTGGCCAGGAAACGCCGGAGGGCCGGAACGGGGTCCAGGCCGCCGGCCACCGCCCAGTACGGCTCCTGGGTCACCAGCAGGTGCGCCATGTGCTCGTCGGCATACGCTTCGAAGCTCTCCCGCAAGGGGCTCATGCCCTCGCTGGCCGAAGGATCCGTCAGCAGCTGGACCAGATGGGCCAGGACGCCCAGGTCACGGACGATGTCCTCGGGGCGGCGGCGCTCCTCGCTGAGGCGAAGGATGGTGCGGAACTGGGCCTCCACCTCCTCCACCGTGGGCGGCTGGTCGTTGGCGACCCCCCGGGCCCCCTCCAGCAGGGCCTGGGGGTGGGCCCGCAACAGCGTGGCCATGCGCTTGGGCAGCAGCCGGATCGCCTTGGCCGTCTGGGCCTCATGGACCCTCGGGGACCAGGCCCCCAGCGACCCGCAGGCCAACAGCAGCAGCAGTGCCGCGCCTCTCGGATCACGCATCGTGGGACTCCTGGGCCAGGGCCGATTCCGCTTCATCCATGGGGTTCAGCGGAATACCCAGGGCTTTCAGGCGGTGCAGCAGGGTGGTGCGGCGCATGCCGAGGCGGCGGGCGGATTCGCTCTTGTTCCAGCCGGTGGCCTGGAGGGCCTCGAGGACCAGGTGGCGCTCCAGGTCCTCCAGGAACCGGCCGAGCCCCTGGTGCTGGGGCAGACGCGGGTAGGCCGCCGTCGGCAGGATGCCGGCGATGGCCGCCGGGAGGTCCTGAAGCAGCATCCGCTCGGGATCGGAGCCCAGTGCCATGGCCCGCTCCACGGCGTTCTCCAGTTCACGCACATTGCCCGGCCAGCCATAGGCTTCCAGGGCCTGCAGGGCGGCGGGCTCGACCTGCTTCAGTGGCAGGCCCAGCTCCCGGGCGAACTTGCGGATGAAGTGGGCCACGAGCACCGGAATGTCGTCCCGGTGCTCCCGCAGCGGCCGCAGCTGCACGGGGATCACATTCAGGCGGTAGAAGAGGTCCTCGCGGAACCGCTTTTCCGCCACCAGGGCGCTCAGATCCTCATTGGTGGCCGCCAGCAGGCGGAAGTCCGCCTTCACCGTACGCGCCGAACCCAGCGGCGTGAACTCCCGCTCCTGGATCACCCGCAGCAGCTTCACCTGCAAGCTGAGGGGCATGGTGCCGATCTCGTCCAGGAAGAGGGTGCCGCCCTCGGCCTGCTGGAAACGCCCCGGGCGGTCGGTGCGGGCGTCCGTGTAGGCCCCGCGCACATGGCCGAAGAGCTCGTCCTCCAGCAGCGTCTCCGGGATGGCCCCGCAGTGGATGGCCACGAAGGGGCCCTGGGCCCGGGGGCTCCACTGGTGGATGGCGCGGGCCGCCAGTTCCTTGCCGGTCCCCGAAGGCCCGGTGATGAGCACCGTGGAGGGCGACGGCGCCAGCCGGCGGAGCAGGGTCTGGAGGTGCTGCCACGCCTCGGACCGGCCCACCATCTGGGGGCCGGGCTCCTTGTGCTGGATCTGCTCGCGGAGCCGCTTGTTCTCCTGGTTCAGCTGCGACTTCTCGATGGCCCGCAGGAGCGTGTGCTCCAGTTCCTCAGCCCGGAAGGGCTTGGGCACATAGTCGTAGATGCCCATCCGCATGGCCTGGAGGGCCGTCTCGACGGAAGTCGAACCCGACAGCACCACCACCACCGTGTCGGGATTGGCCACGGCCTGACGGGCCAGTTCCAGGCCGTTCAGATCCGGCAACATGAGGTCCACCACCGCCAGGTCGAAGTGCTCGCGCCGCAGGCACTGAGCGCCCCGCAGCCCCGAGCCGGTGCCCACCACCTCGTGCCCATGGCGGGATAACAGGGTGCCCACCACCTCGAGGATGGTGGGATCGTCGTCCACCAGCAGAGCCCGGGCTGGATTCATACCTGAATGGTTCCCCAGGCCGGAACCCCCTGTCAAGGTTTGGACAGTCTGGATAGACTTCACCCCATGCTTTCCAGATCCAGCCTGTGGCAGCGCCTGTCCGGGGCTTCGCTCTGGCCCCTGGCCTGGGCCCTGGCGGCCGCCTGCACCGTGCCATGGCTGGTCCCGGAGCGCTGGGACGGTCAGCTCGCCGGCCGCTGGGTCGCCCTCGGCGCTCTGGTTTGGGCCCTCACCTTGCCCCTGCTCCGGCAGCGCCGATGGGTCATCGTGCCCCTCGCCCTCGGCCTGGCGGGATTCACCTTCCTGGGGCTGGCCCGCAAGGCCCGCTGGGAAGCCGCCCTGCCCTCGGGTTTCCTGGCCGTGGAAGGCCGCATCGCGGCCCCCTGGACGCTGCAGGGCGAACGGCTGCGCACCCAGCTCGAGCTGTCCGCACCGGAAACCCTCCGCGGCCTCGCCCTGCCCCTCACGGTGCCCGCCGAGGGCGAGCTTCCCCCACCTGCTCCCGGCACGCCGGTGCGCCTGCGCGCGGACCTGCGTCCCATCCAGCCCGCGCCGGTCTTCCTCGCGGAGCGCCCGCTCTGGCGGGCCCGCAGCGACGAAGCGCCCCGGCGCATCCACCTGTCTTCGGCCCAGTTGATGGAGGCGACCGGCCCGCCTGCACCCTCGCTTCTGCTGCGCCTTCAGACCCTGGCCCGGCGGCGCTTCGAGGCCCTGCCCCTGGGCCCCACCGCCAGGGACCTGTGGGGCGCGCTCGCCCTGGGCATCCCCCCGGCGGACGAGGCCCACTTCAGCGTGTTCGCCGAGAGCGGCACCCTCCACATCCTGGTGGTCTCAGGCCTGCAGGTGACCCTGGTGATGGCGGCCCTGGAAGCACTGTGGCGACGCCTGCGCCTGCACGGCGCGGCCACCGGCTCCATCGCGGCCGGGCTGCTGTACTCGGCCCTGGTGGGCTTTTCCGCGCCGGTGTGGCGCGGCCTCTTCATGGGCGTCGCCTGGGCCCTCGGACGCAGCAGCGGCTGGAAGCTGCCGCCGGTGGCCGGGCTGCACCTGGCCCTGCTGCTCTGGCTGCTGGGGCATCCCGCCGCCGGCGCAGAACCAGGCTTCCTGCTGGCCTGGTGGGCCCTGCTGGGCCTGCTCTGGGGCGCCGAGCCCCTGGCGGGCCTGGCCTCCCCGATGCTGGGCCGCCTCGCCCTGCCCTTCGGGCGGCTGGCCGCGCCCTGGCTCTCCACCCTGCCCCTGCTGGCGCTGCTCCATGGGGGTGCGCCCTGGTGGGGCATCCTCGCCAACCTGCTGGTGCTGCCCCTGGTGGCCTTCCTCACGCCCGTCTGCCTGGCCCTGATCCTGGTGCCCGTCCCGGGGGTCACCCAGGGCGCCGCCGCCCTGCTGACCTGGATGGGCGATCGGCTGGTGCCGGCCCTCACGGGCATCGCGCCGCTGGCCACGGGGGTCCTCTGGCCCTGGCTCCTGCTGACGCTGGGCTGGCTCACCCTCGCCCACCGGCAGGGGACCCTGAGGCGCACCCGGGCCCTGACCGTGGGGCTTGTGATCCTGTCGCTGGGCCTGCTCGGCTTCCACGGCACGGGCCGGGCGCCGGCCACCCTGTCCCTGGAATCCGTGGACATCGGCCAGGGGGATGCCCTGCTCCTGCGGGTGCCCGGAGGAGGGGCCACGCTGATCGACACGGGTCCGGGGCCCTGGAGCGGCCGCCGCCTCGCCCGCGTCCTGAGCCGGCGCGGCGTGCGCGAGCCCGTCCACCTGGTGCTCACCCACGCCCACGGGGACCACGCCGGCGGCTGGGCCACGCTGTCCCGGCTCTGGCCCCTGGCCGCCACTTCGGTGCCCGTCACGGCGGAGGAGGAGGATCCCTGGCTCCCCTTCCGCCCCTCCGCGGGCGCGGATCCTGCGGGTCTCCTGCGAGGCGATGCGTGGGCCCGAGGCGAAGCGGCCTTCAGCGTCTGCTGGCCTTCCTCAGCCTTCGCCCTGCCGGACGCCAACATGGAATCGGTGGTGCTGCGGGTCACCTGGCGGGACCGGGAGCTCTGGCTCATGGGCGATGCCCTGGCCACCCAGGAGCGGGACCTCCTGGACCTGGGCGACCCCGGCCCCTTCCCCCATCGCCTGTTGAAGGCCGGACACCACGGCAGCCGCAACGCCTCGGACCCCGCCTGGGTCGCGGCCCTGAAGCCCGAGGTGGTCCTCATCCCCGCCGGCTTCCACAACCGCTTCGAGCATCCGCACCCGGAGACGCTGGCCACCTTCCGTCGCGAGGGCCTGATCCCCTGGATCACGGGCCCCTCCCAGGGCCTTCGCGTCTCCGCCCAGGCCGGAGGCTGGCGCATCGAAACCGGCGAAGGTGCGACGGCCTTCACGCCCCTGCGAAAAAGCCCGACGCCCTGAGGCGGTCCACCAGCCGCCGGCTGCCCTCGGCGTGGTTGGCCGTCCACTGGGCCTGGGCCTCCGGCCCCACATCGTTCACCACCACCAGCGCCCCGGCGCAAGGCACGCCCGCCGCATGGCAGGCCGCGAAGATGCCGGTGAGTTCCAGGTGCTCCACCGGCGCCACGGAAGCGAGCAGGGCCGCGCCTTCCAAGGTTCTGGTGATGGCGGGTGGCACGGCCACCCCCTGGGATGGCAGCGGCCCCTTCAGCGTGGCATCCCAGCGGACCCGCTCGATCCCGGGGCGGTAGGCCCCCCCGCGCAGTTCCTCCAGCGAGGTCGCGATGGCCTGGGAGGCCCACAGCTCCTCGAACAGGCCCAGACGGGCATCGTAGCGCCCACAGGTGCCCAGGAAGAGCACGGCCTCGGGGCTTCGCGCCGCCAGCAGGCGGGCCGTGACGGCGGCCGCGGTCACGGCGCCCACGCCCACAGTGGCCGTTTCCCAGCCCGCGGGCGGATCCCCGGCGAGGGAGCCCAGTTCGGGGGCGAAGGCGGACAGCAGGAGTCTCATGGCGTGATTCTACAGATGATCCAGGGTCCAGGCCGCGACGGGAATGGACAGGCCGTTCCCCAGCAGCCGGTACCGGACTTCCAGGGACACGGCTTCAGGAAAGCGGAAGCCCTCGGGCAACCCGAGCAACCGGGCGGCTTCGGAGGGTGAGAAGCGGCGCACGCCACGCGCAGTCTTCAGGAAGGAGCCGCTGCCCACGAAGCGACGGCCATAGCCGCCGATGAAGCAGGTGCTGCGCTGGTCCCCGGGCTCCACCAGGTCCATGCCGTGGCCGTGGCGGGCGAGGGTGTCGGGATCCAGGTACAGCCCCTCGTCTTCCTCCGGATCCAGGAAACTGGCGAGGGGGCGCGGGGGGAGGTCCGGCAGCGGCCTCGGTTCCAGGGGTTTCCGCGAGGCCACGATGAAGACGCGGGGCCGCTGGTTGGGCAGCCCGAAGCGGCTGGGGCAGGCCTCGAGATCCAACCGGTGCATGCCGTGGGCCCGGATCCGCTCCGACAGCAGCGCATGGGCATCCGAGCCCAGAAAGCCGCCCACATTCTCCAGGACCAGATGATCCGGCGGCGCTTCCCGGAAGAGGTCCATCAGGTGGAGGAAGGCCCGCGAGCGCCGATCCTCCAAGCCCTGGTGGTTCCCCATGCGGCAGAAGGGCTGGCAGGGCGGGCTCATGAGCCAAGTGTCGGCACAATGGGCGGCCAGCTCCTGCTGTGGCACCGCGGCCAGTTCCCGGGGCGTGGGCTGGTGGCCGTGGTTCAGAGCGTAGGTCGCATTGGCGGCCTCGCTCACATCGTAGGCGGCGGCCACGGTGCCCCGGTCCCGGAGGGCGCAGCGCCAGCCTCCAAGCCCCGAGAACAGTTCCAGGACGCGCATCAGCCGCAGCCGCAGCCACTTCCACAACCGCCGCAGGCGGCGGCCTGGAGGGTGGTGCCCTTGGCGAGGCCCTGCCCCTGGATGAAGAGGTGGAGGGCCAGCGCCAGGCCCGTGATGGCATCGGCCCAGGGGAACCAGTGGCTCAGGAGGCCGCCCACCAGGAGCAGAGTCGCCTGTTCCAGCAAGGCACGGGTGCGGTCGGCATCCCACCCCAGGGCCGGATGGACGCCCGCCAGCCGCCGCTTCGCGACCCAGAGGGGTGCCTGGAAGGCGAGACCCAGGATGGCCACCCCCAGGACCGAGAAACCGACCCGCATCCCCGGGCCCTCCCGAAGCGCCAGAATCGCAGCCAGGGCGAGCCCCAGAGCCAGGAGCCGCAGGAGGTGGCTGAGGGCCCGAAGGACCAGCCGCTCCCGATCGAGCCCCCGGTTGCCGAGGCCATCGAGGATGCGTCCCCTGAGGCTCAGGGCCGGTGGGATCTGCAGGAGGGAGGCGGCGCCGAACCCCCACAGGGCGATGGGGCCTTCCGAAAGCCCCAGACCCAGCGCGGCTCCGCCCAGGATGAGATCGGCTCCCACCGAGAGCAGGGCCAGACGGGTGGCCGGGGCCAAGACCGAGGCCGAAGCAGAATCGGCCTTCATCGCGTCAGCTTGCGGTACTTGATCCGGTGGGGATCGAAGGGCTTCAGACCCAGGACATCCTTGCGATATTCCTCGTACTGGCTGTAGTTCCCATCGAAGAACTGAACCTGAGAGTCCCCTTCGAAGGCCAGGATGTGCGTGGCCAGGCGGTCCAGGAACCAGCGGTCGTGACTCACCAAGACGGCGCTGCCGGCGAAGGATTCGATGGCCTCCTCCAGGGCGCGCATCGTATTCACATCCAGATCGTTGGTGGGTTCGTCGAAGAAGAGCAGGTTGGATTCGCTTTTCAGGGTGAGGGCCAGGTTCAGGCGGTTCTGCTGCCCGCCGCTCAGCTCGGAGATCTTCTTCTGCTGGGAATCGCCGGAGAACCCAAAGCGGCTCAGCCAGGCCCGGGCATTGATGAGCTTGCCGCCCAGCTCAATCTGTTCGTAGCCACCGGAGACCGCCTCGAACACATTCTTGTCGGGGTTGAGGTTGGCGCGCAGCTGATCCACATAGGCCATGCGGACGGTCTCTCCGATCCGGATGGTGCCGGCATCGGGCGTCTCCTGGCCCGTGAGCAGGCGCAGGAGCGTGGACTTGCCGGCGCCGTTGGGACCGATGACGCCGAGGATCCCGGCGCGGGGGATGGCGAAGCTGAGGTTCTCGAAGAGCACGCGATCTCCGTAGGCCTTGGAGACCCCGTTCAGCTCGGCCACGAGATCGCCCAGTCGGGGGCCGCTGGGAATGTAGATCTCCAGCTCCTGCTCCTTCTGGCGGCCCTCTTCGCCCGCCAGCCGCTCGTAGTTGGCGATGCGGTCCTTGCTCTTGGCGTGCTGGCCCTTGGGCGACATGCGGATCCACTCCAGCTCGCGCTCGAGGGTCTTCTGCCGTTTCTGGTCCGACTTCTCCTCGCGGGCCAGCCGGCCCTGCTTCTGCTCCAGCCAGCTGGAGTAGTTGCCCTTCCAGGGGATGCCCTCGCCCCGGTCCAGCTCGAGGATCCACTCCGCCACATGATCCAGGAAATAACGATCGTGGGTGACGGCGATGACCGTGCCCTTGTAGTCCTGCAGGTGCTTCTCCAGCCAGGCCACGGTCTCGGCATCCAGGTGGTTGGTGGGCTCGTCCAGTAGCAGGATGTCCGGCTCCTGGAGCAGCAGGCGGCAGAGCGCCACGCGACGGCGCTCGCCGCCGGACAGCACGGCGATCTTGGTGTCCGGGTCGGGACAGCGCAGAGCATCCATGGCCTGCTCGAGACGCGAATCCAGATCCCAGCAATCGTGGGCGTCGATCTTATCCTGCAGCTCGGCCTGCTTCGCCAGCAGCACATCCATGTCCGCATCGGGATCGGCGAACTGATCGCTGATGGCGTTGTAGTCCTTCAGCCAGCCCACCTTCTCGGCGGCACCCTCCTCCACGATCTCCCGCACGGTCTTGCCGGGATCGAGCTGGGGTTCCTGGTCCAGGATGCCCGTGGTGTAGCCCTTGCTCAGCACGGCCTCGCCGTTGAAGTCGTGGTCCACGCCCGCCATGATGCGCAGCACGGTGCTCTTGCCGGAGCCGTTCAGACCCAGGACGCCGATCTTGGCACCATAGAAGTAGCTGAGGGAGATGTCCTTGATGACCGGCTTGTTGTTGTAGATCTTGCTGACCCGCATCATCGAATAGATGATCTCGGGCTGATCGGATGGAGTCCTGGTCGCGGTCTTGGCCATGTCATCACTCGAAAAGGGTGATTCTATCGCGCTTCCCGCCGAACCCATCGCGGGGATCCCCGTCGCCACGGTGGCGGAGCGCCTGCCTGCCATCGCATTCACACAGGCAGAAACCTTGCAGCCGAAGGTGATTGCTTGTAATTTTGGCGCATCCATTCAAACAGTGGCCCCTCCCCCGGACTCAAGCGATGCGGAGACTCCCATGAACCAAGTGGTGGCGCGATTCCTGGATGGAACCACCCTGAAGGGCCAGACCAGCGATTTCCTTCCGACCAAGAACCTCTTCCACATTCTGCTCGCCGGAACCGGCCACGGCGCGAAGCCCCAGGAAGTCAAGGTCCCCGACCTCAAGGCGGTGTACTTCGTCCGGCGCCTGGAGGGGGATCCGGACCACCACAAGACCAACGACTTCCCCCCCTTCGCGCCGACGCCGGGGCGGAAGGTCCAGGTCACCTTCAAGGACGGGGAAGTGCTGGTGGGCACCACCCAGGGTTATCAGCCGGACCGGCCGGGGTTCTTCCTGCTCCCGGCCGATCCGCGATCCAACAACGAGCGGTGCTTCATCGTGACGACGGCCACGCAGTCCGTGGCGTTCCTGTAGCGGCCCCTAATCCAGGGCGGCCTGGGCGGCGGCCAGGGTGGCGATGGGCACGCGGTAAGGGCTGCAGCTCACATAATCCAGCCCCACGCGGTGGAAGAAGGTCACGCTGCGGGGATCGCCGCCGTGCTCGCCGCAGACGCCGAGCTTGATCCCGGGGCGCGCGGCGCGGCCCTTCTCGCAGGAGATGCGGACCAGCTCGCCGATGCCCTCCTGATCCAGGCTCTGGAAGGGATCGTCCTCCAGGATCTTCTTCCCCACATATTCCGGTAGGAAGGTGCCCGCATCGTCGCGGCTGAAGCCGAAGCCCATCTGGGTGAGGTCATTGGTGCCGAAGCTGAAGAACTCGGCCTCCTGGGCGATCTTGTCCGAGGTGATGGCGGCGCGGGGAATCTCGATCATGGTGCCGATGGGGCACGCGAACTGGCTGCCGCGCTCCTGGTTCACCTGGGCGATCTCGTCGAGCATCTCGGCCTTGGTGTAGGCCAACTCGCGCACGGTGCCGATGAGGGGCACCATGATTTCCGGCAGGGCCTTGATGCCCTGGGCCGTCACATTCAGGGCGGCTTCGGCGATGGCCCGAACCTGCATCCGGATGATCTCCGGGAAGGTGATGCCGAGGCGGCAGCCGCGATGGCCCATCATGGGGTTGAACTCGTGGAGCTGCGTCACGCGGCGTTCCACCGTGCCAAGGTCCACGCCCAGCACTTCGGCCATCTCCTTCTGGCCCGGCTCGTCCTGGGGCAGGAACTCGTGCAGCGGAGGATCCAGCAGACGGATGTTCACTGGCAGGCCGTTCATGGCCGTGAAGAGGCCTTCGAAGTCCTCGCGCTGCATGGGCAGCAGCTTCACCAGAGCCTTCTTGCGACCCTCCACATCGTTGGCCAGGATCATCTCGCGCACCGCCAGGATGCGATCCCCTTCGAAGAACATGTGCTCCGTGCGGCAGAGTCCGATGCCTTCCGCACCGAAGGCGCGGGCCACGGCCGCATCGTGCGGCGTGTCGGCGTTGGTGCGCACCTTCATGCGCTTGGCCTCGTGGCTCCAGGCCATGATCTTCGCGAAACGCTGGTAGAGCGGGCTGTCTTCGGCCTTGAGCCGATTGTCGACCAGCACCTGGTTGACCTCGGAGGGATGGGCGCTGAGCTTGCCGGCGAAGACCTCGCCGGTGGACCCATCCATGGAGATCCAGTCCTGGCCGGCCTTCAGCTCGTGGCCACCCACCAGCACCACGCCGCGGACGAGATCGATCTGCAGCGCCGAGGCGCCACAGACGCAGGGCTTGCCCATGCCTCGGGCCACCACGGCCGCGTGACTGGTCATCCCACCCCGGGCCGTGAGGATGCCCTGGGAGGCCACCATGCCCGAGATGTCCTCGGGGCTCGTCTCCACGCGCACGAGCACCACGGGGCCCTCCTGCGCCATCGTCTCGGCCTGCTCGGCCGTGAGGGCGATGCGACCCGTGGCCGCCCCTGGCCCGGCGTTGAGGCCCTTCGTCAGCAGCTGGCCCTCCTTCCGCAGGCGGTCCTTCTCCTTGGGATCGAAGACCGGCGCCAGCAGCTGGGAGAGGCTATCGGCATCGATGCGCTTGAGCGCGGTGCGGCTGTCGATGAGGCCCTCGTCCACCAGGTCGATGGCGATGCGGATGCTGGCCATGGCCGTGCGCTTGCCATTGCGCGTCTGAAGCAGGTACAGCTTCCCGCGCTCGATGGTGAACTCGATGTCCTGCATGTCCTTGAAGTGCTGTTCCAGGCGCTGGCAGGTGGCATCCAACTCCGTGAACGAGGCGGGCATCGCCTCCTCGAGGCTCTTCAGGCCCGTGCCTTCGGCCTGCGCCCGCGTGATGGGCTGAGGCGTGCGGATGCCGGCCACCACATCCTCGCCCTGGGCGTTGATGAGGTACTCGCCGTAGAAGAGGCGCTCGCCCGTGGCAGGATCCCGCGTGAAGGCCACGCCGGTGCCGCAGTCGTCACCCATGTTGCCGAAGACCATGCTCTGCACATTGACGCCTGTGCCCCAGTCATCCGGGATGCGGTGAAGGCGCCGGTAGGTGATGGCCCGGGCCGTGTTCCAACTCTCAAACACGGCGCGGATGGCGCCCCAGAGCTGATCCATGGGCTCCTGCGGGAAGGGCTGGCCGGTCTCCTCCAGCACGATTTCCTTGAAGGCCGCCACCAGACCCTTCCAGTCGCTGGCATCGAGGTCCGTGTCCTGGTGCTTGCCCGAGCGCTCCTTGGCGCGCTCCAGCTCTGCCTCGAAGAGCGAATGTTCGACACCCAGCACCACATTGCTGTACATCGTGATGAAGCGGCGGTAGGAATCCCAGGCGAAGCGGGCATTGCCGCTGGCCCGTTCCAGGGCCGCGACCGTGCGGTCGTTCAGGCCGAGATTGAGAACCGTATCCATCATGCCCGGCATGGAAACCCGGGCACCGGAGCGCACGGAGAGGAGCAGGGGGTTTTCGGCGGCACCGAAACCGCATCCACGCACGCCCTCCAGCCACCTCAGGGCTTCGAGCACTTCGGCCTTGAGCCCCTCGCTGAGCTGCCGGCCATTCGTGTAGTAGGCGCCGCACTGCTCGGTCGTGAGCGTGAATCCCGGAGGCACCGGAATGCCCAGCCCGGCCATCTCAGCCAGGTTGCACCCCTTGCCACCGAGCAGGTTGCGCATGGCTGCGCCCCCCTCGTTGCGGTTCCCCCCAAAGGTGTAAACACCTTTACTCATCAGTTCCTCCACGCGGAACTTCCAGTGTATCCGGCGTGGAACGCAAAAACCCCCGCGGATGCGGGGGTTCAACATGAAAAACGGGTCACCTGGTGGGGTGACCCGTCTGATTTTAACGTCGCAGCGACCTACTTTTCCACGCCTGTCCGGCGCAGTATCATCGGCCCTCCAAGTCTTAACTGCCGTGTTCGGGATGGGAACGGGTGTGACCCTTGGGGAAAAGCCACGACGAAGGGGTAGAAGGGTGAGAAGGGATTTGGGCGAGGCGCGGTTAAGCGCTCGAGGGTTATGAAGTTGATGCAATTGATTGATGAAAGGTCAAGTCTGTGGACCGATTAGTATCGCTCAGCTAAATCCGTTACCGGACTTACACATGCGACCTATCAACGTGGTGGTCTTCCACGGGTCTCATAGGGAGATCTCATCTTGAGGGGTGTTTCGCGCTTAGATGCTTTCAGCGCTTCTCACTTCCCAACTTAGCTACCCAGCATTGCACCTGGAGGCACAACTGGAACACCAGAGGTCAGTCCATCCCGGTCCTCTCGTACTAAGGACAGGTCCTCTCAAATCTCCTGCGCCCACACTAGATAGGGACCGAACTGTCTCGCGACGTTCTGAACCCAACTCACGTACCACTATTGATCGGCGAACAGCCGAACCCTTGGGACCTGCTTCAGCCCCAGGATGTGATGAGTCGACATCGAGGTGCCAAACCTTGCCGTCGATATGAACTCTTGGGCAAGATCAGCCTGTTATCCCCGGCGTACCTTTTATCCGTTGAGCGATGGCCCTTCCATTCGGGACCACCGGATCACTATAACCTGCTTTCGCACCTGCTCGTCGTGTCTGACTCGCAGTCAAGCTCCCTTATACTATTGCGCTCTGCGGCTGATTTCCAAACAGCCTGAGGGAACCTTCGTACGCCTCCGTTACGCTTTAGGAGGCGACCGCCCCAGTCAAACTACCCGCCTGACATTGTCTTCCACCCGGATCACGGGTGCGAGTTAGAGATCAGCGTTGAACAGGGTGGTATCTCAACAGTGGCTCCACCGACCCTAACGAGCCAGTTTCATAGCCTCCCACCTATCCTGCACAGTCCAACGCCAACCTCAATGTCAAGGTGTAGTAAAGGTGCACGGGGTCTTTCCGTCTAAGTGCGGGTAACCGGCATCTTCACCGGTGCTACAAGTTCGCTGAGTCTCTGCTGGAGACAGTTTCCAGATCGTTACGCCATTCGTGCAGGTCGGAACTTACCCGACAAGGAATTTCGCTACCTTAGGACCGTTATAGTTACGGCCGCCGTTCACCGGGGCTTAAATTCGCAGCTTCGCTTGCGCTGACCGCTCCTCTTGACCTTCCGGCACCGGGCAGGCGTCAGCCCCTATACCTCCTCTTTGGAGTTTGCAGAGACCTGTGTTTTTGTTAAACAGTCGCCTGGAACATTTATGTGCCACCACCTCGGGCTATGAACCCTACCGTGGTACCCCTTCTCCCGAAGTTACGGGGTTAATTTGCCGAGTTCCTTCAGCAGAGTTCTCTCAAACGCCTGAGGATTCTCTCCTCGACTACCTGTGTCGGTTTGCGGTACGGACACAAGCACCTCTCCTTAGCAGCTTTTCTCGGCAGTGTAGGATCAGGACTTTTCGTCAGAAACCTTGGGCTCGTGGCGCCCGGACTTCCCTAAGCACCACCCTTGGATCCTTTCGCAGAACATTCCATAGCTCTGCGTCCCTACCTTCCTGCGTCCCTGCATCGTACAAACGAGATGCTCATGGTGCTGGAATATTAACCAGCCTTCCATCGCCTACGCCTTTCGGCCTCGGCTTAGGGTCCGACTAACCCAACGCGGATTGACCTTGCGTTGGAAACCTTAGTCTTACGGCGGACAGGGTTCTCGCCTGTCTTTACGCTACTTATGCCGACAGAGTCTCTTCCCATGTCTCCAGCTGTCCTTACGGTCAACCTTCACAGACGTAGGGAATGCTCCCCTACCACTTACGTTCGCAGCTTCGGTAACATGCTTTAGCCCCGTTGAATTGTCGGCACAGACCCGCTTGACCAGTGAGCTATTACGCTTTCTTTAAAGGATAGCTGCTTCTAAGCTAACCTCCTGGCTGTCTAAGCACATCCACATCCTTTTCCACTTAGCATGTATTTTGGGACCTTAGCTGGCGATCTGGGTTCTTTCCCTCTCGACTACGGATCTTATCACCCGCAGTCTGACTGCCGGACTTCACGGCGTGCCATTCGAAGATTGGTTGGATTCAGTAAGCTGGTAAGCCCCCTAGTCCATTCAGGTCTCTACCTGCACGACGAAACATCCGACGCTAGCCCTAAAGCTATTTCGGGGAGAACGAGCTATCACGGAATTTGATTGGCCTTTCACCCCTATCCTCAACTCATCCAAGCGGTTTTCAACCCACACTGGTTCGGACCTCCATCCGGTGTCACCCGGACTTCATCCTGGTCAAGGATAGATCATCCCGTTTCGCGTCTATTTCCAGCGACTGTCGCCCTATTCAGACTCGGTTTCCCTACGGCACCGCCTCTTCGGCTTCGCCTCGCCACTGAAAATAACTAGCCGGCTCATTATGCAAAAGGCACGCGGTTCCACCGGATAAACCATGGTGGTTCCACTGCTTGTAGATTGACGGTTTCAGGTTCTATTTCACTCCCCTCATCGGGGTTCTTTTCGCCTTTCCCTCACGGTACTGGTTCACTATCGGTCAGATGAACATATTTAGCCTTACCGCATGGTCGCGGCAAATTCTGTCAAGGTTTCTCGTGCCCCGACATACTTGGGAACACCACTCAGAGTCCTCGTAGCTTTCGCATAAGGGGCTATCACCCTGTATCGCCGGCCTTTCCATGCCGTTCCGCTAACTAGAGGTTTTGTAACTCTGTGTTGAGGGGCAGCCTCAACCTGTAGGTCCCACGACCCCCCTTACGCAACGCCTGCCGCTTACACGTAAGAGGTTTGGGCTCTTCCGGTTTCGCTCGCCGCTACTCCCGGAATCACTGTTGTTTTCTGTTCCTGTGGGTACTGAGATGGTTCACTTCCCCACGTTCGCTTCTCAAAGCCTATGAATTCAGCTGAGAGATGACTGAGCTTTCACCCAGACGGGTTTCCCCATTCGGACATTCCCGGATCACCGTTCGCGTGCAACTCCCCGAGACTTTTCGCAGCTTACCACGTCCTTCATCGCTGTCATCTGCCAAGGCATCCACCGTCAACCCTTTGTAACTTGGCCTTCCATCAATGAATTACATTGACTTCGACCCTTAAGAGTATTTCGCTAAACTTGCCTCGCCTTAAGCCCACAGCGTCACTTCAACGCCATGGATCACCCTTCTCTATTCCTTCTATTTGACTGTCAAACAACTCTGCCTTCCGGCAACTGACCCTTGAGTCAGCCTTGAGCTGGATTCAAACCTCGAAAGGCCTCAACTCAACTCAAACCTTGCATAAATGGTGGGCCTAGGTGGATTCGAACCACCGACCTCACGCTTATCAGGCGTGCGCTCTAACCAGACTGAGCTATAGGCCCCAGTTTGTGCCTCAGCGGGCGTTGGTGGACCCGACCGGGATCGAACCGACGACCTCCTGGATGCAAACCAGGCGCTCTCCCAGCTGAGCTACGGGCCCGTTTCCAGACGCCCAAGCACGCTCGTCAAAGATTGACCGAGCGTCTTTAAAAACCGGATAGAAATTTCGATCGGAAGCGTTGACCTTTCGTCGCTCCTAAAAGCGACTCTCCTTAGAAAGGAGGTGATCCAGCCACAGGTTCTCCTACAGCTACCTTGTTACGACTTCACCCCAATCACCAAGTTCACCATTGAGAGCTGGCCCCTTGCGGTTACCTCACCCTCTTCAAGTGCTCCCGGCTTTCGTGATGTGACGGGCGGTGTGTACAAGGCCCGGGAACGTATTCACCGTATCATTCTGATACACGATTACTAGCGATTCCACCTTCATGTAGTCGAGTTGCAGACTACAATCCGAACTGAGGACGACTTTCTCCGATTAGCTCCATCTCGCGACTTTGCAACGGTTTGTATCGCCCATTGTAGCACGTGTGTAGCCCTGGACATAAGGGCCATGAGGACTTGACATCATCCCCACCTTCCTCCCGGTTAACCCGGGCAGTCCCCGTAGAGTTCCCGCCATGACGCGCTGGCAACTACGGGTAAGGGTTGCGCTCGTTGCGGGACTTAACCCAACATCTCACGACACGAGCTGACG